>NZ_JAOECN010000010.1:0-195174 GCF_029836855.1 Pseudomonas sp. GD04058 | reverse complement strand
TAGAGATCTCAAACCGGCGAAATGGTCCCCAACGCCCCGATCACGATCGCCAGTGCCAGAAACCCGAACAGAAAAATCGCCATCTTGCCCATCACTGCCTCCACGTACCGAAAATAAACCTTGCATGGGGCCTATTCTCGGCAAGCATCTGTTTGCATAACAGATTCAGAAAGCACTGAAAAATACGGATCAGATCAGCAACGGAAATGCCCGACCATGCCGTGCAGACGGCTGCTCAAGTGGCTCAACTCGGTACTCGCGGCGGAAATCTCGGCACTGGCGGTGGCCGACTCCTCGGCGGTCTCGCGCACCCGGGTCACGCTTTGGTTGATCTCCTCGGTCACCGCGGCCTGCTCTTCGGCAGCTGTGGCAATCAGCTCGCTCATCTGCTGGATATTCGAGACCTGGCGGGTGATCTGCTCCAGCGCAGTGCCGGTGTCGCGCACGCCATTGACCGAGGCGCTGGTCTGCTCCAGGTTGGTCTGCATCATCCCGGTACTCTCGTTGGCAATGTGCTGCAGTGTGACGATCAGTTGCTCGATCTGGCTGGACGAGGCCTGGGTACGCTGGGCCAGGTTGCGCACTTCGTCGGCGACCACGGCGAAACCACGCCCCGCCTCGCCGGCCCGGGCCGCCTCGATCGCCGCATTGAGGGCCAGCAGGTTGGTTTGCTCGGCGACGGCCTTGATCACATCGAGGATCGCGCCAATGCGTCCGCACTCCT
Source organism: Pseudomonas sp. GD04058 (assembly GCF_029836855.1). NCBI lineage: Bacteria > Pseudomonadati > Pseudomonadota > Gammaproteobacteria > Pseudomonadales > Pseudomonadaceae > Pseudomonas > Pseudomonas sp. GD04058. The sequence continues at coordinate 194,450 of NZ_JAOECN010000010.1, read as the reverse complement.
GCTGCAAGCGGCCAAGGGATTCGGCAGAAACGCCCACGCCATTGGCCATCGCCTCGATCTGGCGGATCGCCTGCTGGGACATCGCCAGCACGCTGGTCACCTCATGGTCGGCGCCCTTGGCCGCACTGGCCGCCTCCTCGGAATTGCGCGCCACTTCCTGCACGGTGGCGGCGATCTCGTTCATGGCCGTGGCGACCATATCGGTCTCGTTGCGCTGGCTGTCGATGCCTTCGCGGGTGGTGCTGGTGATCGCCGCCAGTTGCGAGGCGGAAGCCGCCAGTTGCTGCGAACCACAACCGATCTGCGAAATCACCTCGCGCAGGCTCGCGGTCATGCTGTCCAGCGAGCGCAGCAGCACACCCAGTTCGTCGCCCCGCTCGGTGTGGGTTGCGCCGGTCAGGTCGCCACCGGCGATGCGCTGGGCGGTGTTCACGGCCTCGCGCAACGGATAGACGATCTGCCGGCTGATCAGCAGCGCCACGGCGATGCCGCAAAGAATCGCCACCAGGGTGATCACCGCCAGCAGCATATGGGTGCTTTTCACCTGGGCGGAGGCGCGGTCTTCCTCGGCGTAGTACAGGGCATTGGCGCCGTCCTGGAGTTTGGAGAGCAACTGGTTGGCGGCCGTCAGTTCGGCCACCGAGCGGGCCTGCTCGCGGGCCTTGCCGTAGGTTTGCAGGTCGGCCTGGAGCTGCTGCGCCGCTGCCAGGTCCTGGGCCGGCCAGCGGCCTTCGCGGGCGTCCAGCAGCAACTGGTCGAAACCGTCCTTGAGCTTGGCGTGGTGCTCCTGGTGCAAGGACTGCTGCCCGGCGTCACCGGTCAACGCCAGGTTGTAGTTGGCCTCACGGGCAAACACGATTTCGTCGAACAGGCCGCTGATGAAACTGATGCGCTGCAACGACGCGCTGCTGTTCTGCAAGCCAAAGCCGCCAAGCAGCGACAGCAGCAAGGCGAAGGCCAGCAGCAGGCCGAAGCCGAGACCGAGTTTGCGGGTAACGCTGAGATTCTTCAGCGTGAATGCCTGGGACATAGCTTTCTCCAACCTGTGAATTCGCCCTCGCCGGTCCGCAGGTGACGGTGACCGGCAAGTCTGTCTGACGCCGAAGCCGATGAGGCGCGGAGCCCGTACGAACGGCACGGGCCCTGGTGCACAGGAGTGTTCCGGAGGGGATTCACGCGCTGGGCATCCCTGCAGTTCCCCAAGGACGGGAAACCTACTTTTACCCGGGCTTCCAAAGCCCGGCATTACCCTACTTGCAGCAAGGGAATAGTAACATCCGCAAACGAATGATACCAATATGACACTACGACTGGTTCGCGGCAACTCGCCACATCGCCAGGTGCTTGAGCGAGTACACAAGGTGCCTCACTGCACCACCCCGACCGGATAAACGAACGCATTCACGTCATAGAAAGGCGTACGCTGATAGAACCAGTTCAGCCGCGCCTTGGGGTCCTGGGCGAATGCCATGTCGTCCTTGAGCTTCTTGTCGAATTCCGCCTTGAGCCCCGCATCCTCTTCCAGCATCTTCCTCGCCATCGGCTCCATCACGTATTCCTCCGGCTCCTCGGCGACCACCAGGGTCGAGTTGAAGAAGCCCCAGGACCAGAACGAATCCGGGCTTTGCGGGTGCAGCAGGTTGATCGCCAGCACACCCAGCGGCTGGTCGGTATCGACCACCACCGAGCCCGGCGGGAAGGTCTGCAAGCGCTCGAACGGCTTGCCCGTGCCACTGACCAGCAGATGCCCTTCATACCCGGGAATCTCGTTGCTCTGCGCCCGGTCCGGCTCGAAGCCGCCGGCCACTTTCACCTCGTCCATGCGATAGAGCGTCACGGCGACGGCGGTCGGCTTGTCGAGGGTGCGCATGACGATGCCGTGGGCCTTGAGCCGGGCAATCACATCGCGCCATTGCGCCGGAACGAGGTACTGCCTTGGCCGCTTCACCACCAGGTCCGGCTCGGTATTGCCGGTGACCGGCACTTCGAGGTTCTTTGGCTGGTTGCTCCAGACGATGGTTTTCGCACCGGTGATCGGCGAGGTCTCGTAACGGTAGTCACCGACGGTGAACGGCACGTTCTGCGGCGCACCGGCCTTCCAGGTGAGGATCACCTCCTTCTGCGCAGCAAGACGGGCGCGGTCCTTGTCGATGGCGGCACGCAGGGTTGCCGCCTGTTCACCGATCACCTGGAACATCGCCTTGAGCATCACATAGTTGCCCAGCACCTGGGTGCGGTACGGGTGCAGGGCATGCTGCTCGATCAGGATCGAGGGCACGTTGCGGATATCGCCGTACTGGTTGGAGAAGCGCGCCAGGTCCGTGCGGTACGGATAGTAGCCCTGGGTCGGGTCCTGGTTGTCGTTGAAGCTGATGCATTCGTGGACCACGTGCCCTTCATCCTGCAGCGCCTGGTACACCGGGGTGCGCATGACGTGGTCCATCCACGCACTGCTGGCCGGCGACCAGCCGTTGCCGTTATGGCAATAGGAACTGTCGTAGGGGTACATGGCGCCGTCGGTGGAGTGGGTGTCGGCGAAGAAGCTCAGCTCGTAATGGTTGAAGACCCAGGCGACGTTGCGGATTTCGGCACTGTCGAGCTTGGTGAAGTCGCGGTTGAGGTTGTAGTTCAGGCCGTTGACCCGCCAGCCGGCGGTATCCGGGCCGTTCTGGTTGATCCGGCCGTAGGCACTGCGGCGAATGTCACCATCGATGTTGACCGTAGGGATGAAGAGGATATTGACCCGTTCCAGCAGCGCGGCGAGAGGCTTGTCGCCTGCGGTCATATCACGCAGGAGCATGAACATGGCGTCCTTGCCGTTGGATTCGCCGGGGTGGATCTCGGCCTCGACGAAGATCGTCGGCTTGCCGGACTGCTTCAGCCCCGCCGGGGATTTGTCCTTGGACAGGGAAGCCACGGCCAGCACCATCGGATGGCCTTCGGCACTCTTTTCCGGCAGTTCGCTCAATACCACCTTGCCGCCCGAGGCAGCGGCGAGCTTGCGCAGCCAGGCGCGGGTCTGTTCGTAGGTGCTGGTCTGCTTGAAGTCGCTGGCTTCGGCCACGGTGATCAGCGGGTTGTCCGCCTTGGCGATATAGCGGGTACTGGTGATCTGCTGTTCGAACATCGCCGGCAGGATCCGCTGCCTGGCCGCCTCGGGGTACTTGCTGTCATCGATATAGGCCGGGGCCGAGGGCAAGGCAGCCAGCGCGGACTGACCGGCGCCGAGCAGCAAAGCGGTGAAAAACAGCCTGGAATGCTTCATGGGGGAGTTCCTTCTCACGCGGGAACTGGCAACCTTAGAACAGATTGCCAAAGGTTACGAGGAACCAGCAGCCATGTTGCACAACCTGTTCGAAGGCATCGCCGAAGCGGCGGTGGAGGAACGTTTCGATGATCTGCTCAAGCGGCCGGGGCTGCGCATCGAACGCATCGTCTCCAATGGCCAGAGCAGCCCGGAAGGCTTCTGGTATGACCAGGCGGAGGGGGAATTCGTGCTGGTGCTGACGGGCTCGGCGGGCTTGCGCCTGGAGCATGAGGCCGAGGTGCGGGTGCTGGGGCCGGGGGATTTCGTGGATATTCCGGCAGGCTGCAGGCATCGGGTGGAGTGGACGGATGCGGGGCAGCCGACGGTGTGGTTGGCTGTGTTTTATGCAGTGAACTGACCGGCCTCATCGCTGCGGTGCGGCGGTCCGACAAGCCAGCTCCCACAGTGTGGGAGCTGGCTTGCCAGCGATAGGGCCCTAAAGAGCAACCACGGGCTCAGACCGCCCGCAACATCCCCCGATCCACGATGAAGTCGATCAGCGTCTGCAGACCATGCCCGGTCTTCAGGTTGGTGAAGGCCCACGGCCGCTCCGGCCGCATCCGTTTGGTATCGCTCTCCATCACCTCCAGCGAAGCCCCGACATAGGGCGCCAGGTCGATCTTGTTGATCACCAGGAAGTCCGACTTGGTAATCCCCGGCCCGCCCTTGCGCGGGATCTTCTCGCCTTCGGCAACGTCGATCACGTATACGGTGAGGTCCGCCAGTTCCGGGCTGAAGGTGGCGCTGAGGTTGTCGCCGCCACTCTCGACGAAGATAACTTCCAGGTTACCGAACTTGCGCGCCAGCTCTTCCACCGCCGCCAGGTTCATCGAGGCGTCCTCGCGGATCGCCGTGTGCGGGCAGCCACCGGTTTCCACGCCGACGATGCGCTCGGGCTCAAGGGCACCGGCCTCGGTAAGGATGCGCTGGTCTTCCTTGGTGTAGATGTCGTTGGTGACCACGGCGATCTCGTAGTGGTCGCGCATGGCCTTGCACAGCGCTTCGAGCAGCGCGGTCTTGCCGGATCCGACCGGGCCGCCGACGCCGACGCGCAGGGGTTGCTTGTAGCTTTGCATAGGGAATTCCTCAGGATCGGAACAATCGGGTGTATTGGGTTTCATGGCGCGACGAGGCGATCGCCAGCAGTGGCAGGCCGCCCCCCAGTTCTTCATCGGGCAGCAGCAGGGCGCGCTCGAGCACGGCGCTCAGGTCGTCGGAGAGATCGCGCAGCAGGCTTTGCGCGGCCTGCTGGCCGAAGGGCACCAGCTTGACCCCGGCCATTACCGCGCCTTCCAGCCAACTGAAGCCATGGCCCAACAGCAGGTCGCGCAGCGGGATCTCCCAGTGCGCCGCCAGCCAGGCCATGCCGCCCAGTTGAGTCAGTTCAAGGCTGGTGCGCCACTGCGGCGCCTGGCCCAGTTGCCAGCCATCGAGCATCCGTGCCAGGGCCGCGCCACGTTGGCGTTCCTCGGTACGCAGCTCGGCGGTTTCGCGATTGGCCAGGAGGAAACGGCTCCAGTGCGCGAACGCCTCGGCATCATCGGCTTCACAGGCGCGGTACAGGCGCACCAGCAACGGCCAGTCGAGATAGCCGAGGGTGTCGTCGATCTGCTGCCGTTGCCAGGCCCGGAAGCCTTCGGCGCCCTTGACCCAGCCCGCTTCCACCGCCCACTCCAGGCCCTGCGAGTAGGTGAAGCCACCCACCGGCAGGCCCGGACTGGCCAGTTGCAGCAAACGCAGGAGCTTCAGGTCGCTGTTCATCAGCCCGCCAGCAGCATCGCCGCGCCAGCCAGCAGGCCGCCGCCGAAGGCCTGTTGCAGGCGGGTATGACGGCGCAGCACGCAGCCCAAGGCAAAGCCGGCCACCAGCAGCAGGCCGCTGACGGTGACGAAACCGGCGCTGAACACCCAGAACGCGCCCGGGCTAGCCTCGACGCCATGGGCCCAGCCATGGAACAGGGCGAACAGCGGCATCACCAGCGACAACAGGACCTGGCGCCGCGGCAGCAACAGCGCGGCAGCAGCCACCAGCAGCGAACCGAGGATCATCTCCTCCATGCCGATCACACCACCGAACAGGTGGCCCAGCACCGCACCGCCGAACATCGCTGCCAGGGTCAGGGCCGGCAGGATCAGGCGGCTGCGGGTCAGTGCGGCGAGCACGCCGGTGCCCAGCAGCATCAACAGGTGGTCGAGGCCGGTCAGCGGATGCAGCAGGCCATCCTGCAGCGGATTGGCGTCATGGCCCGGGTGGGCGAATGCCGGAACGGCGACCAGCAGCAGGGCAAGGGCAAGACACTTCTTCATGGAAAACTCCTTGTTGTGATTTACAGCGCCTGGGCAGGCAGGCGGACGAACAGATGATCGGAATGGTTATGGCTATGCGGGGCGCTCTGGTAAGCGCCCGCCTCGGGTTCGAAGGGTGCCTGCTCGACACAGACCTCAAGGCCGAAGCCACGGACCATGTCGTCCAGCACATAGTCATGCTGGTAACGCAGGAAACCCGCCTCGACCTGCAGCGGCACATGACGGTTGCCCAGGTGGTAGGCCGCGCGCGCCAGCGCGAGGCCATCGGCGCAGTACACCGTTGACACCTCCTCGGCAGCAGCGATGACACGAATCACCTCCCCGCCCGCCTCGTCCGCCAGCAGTTCGCCGCCACGGATCAACTGGCCGCGTTCCAGCATCAGCCCGGCATCGCGGCCATCGTCGAGGGTGATGCGTATGCGGCTCTTGATCCGGGTATCCAGGCTCAAGGTGGCGGTGGCCGTCACGGCGCCCTCGCCCACCTTGCGGGTCAACAGAATCATCGGATTCTCCTTGCTCAAAACAGAAAGTAACGCTGGGCCATCGGCAGCACCGTGGCCGGTTCGCACACCAGCAGCTCGCCGTCGGCGCGTACCTGGTAGGTCTGCGAATCCACTTCGATATTCGGCATCAGGCCGTTGTGCACCATGTCGCCCTTGCGCACTGTGCGGCAGCCGTGGGCCAGGCCGATCAGGCTGCGCAGGCCAAGCTGCTGATGCACGCCACGGTCCAGCGCCTCGCGCGACAGGAAGGTCATGCGCGTGGCATGCCGCGCCGCGCCCAGGGCACCGAACATCGGCCGGTAATGCACCGGCTGCGGGGTCGGGATCGAACCGTTGATATCGCCCATCGGCGCCGTGGCGATCATCCCGCCCTTGACCACCAGGGCCGGCTTGACCCCGAAGAAGGCCGGCGCCCAGAGCACCAGGTCGGCCAGCTTGCCGGCCTCCAGCGAACCAACTTCATGGGCGATGCCATGGGTCAGCGCCGGGTTGATGGTGTACTTGGCGATGTAGCGCTTGACCCGGGTGTTGTCGCTGTACGACGAATCCCCGGCCAGCGGCCCGCGGCGCAGCTTCATCTGGTGCGCCACCTGCCAGGTGCGCAGTACCACTTCGCCGACCCGGCCCATGGCCTGGGAGTCCGACGAGGTCATGGCGAAGGCGCCCAGGTCGTGAAGGATGTCCTCGGCGGCGATGGTCTCGCGGCGGATGCGCGACTCGGCGAAGGCCACGTCCTCGGCAATGCTGGTGTCCAGGTGATGGCAGACCATCAGCATGTCCAGGTGCTCGTCCACGGTGTTCACCGTGTACGGCAGGGTCGGGTTGGTCGAGGACGGCAGCACGTTGGCGAAGCTCGCCGCGCGGATAATGTCCGGCGCGTGCCCGCCGCCGGCACCCTCGGTGTGGAAGGTATGGATGGTGCGGTCACCGATGGCCGCCAGGGTGTCCTCGATGCAGCCGGACTCGTTGAGGGTGTCGGTGTGGATCGCCACCTGCACGTCCATTTCCTCGGCCACGCCCAGGCAGCAGTCGATGGCCGCCGGGGTCGAGCCCCAGTCCTCGTGCAGCTTCAGGCCCACGGCGCCGGCGGCGATCTGCTCGCGCAGGGCCTCGGGGCGGGACGCATTGCCCTTGCCCAGCAGGCCGATATTGATCGGCAGCTCGTCGGCAGCCTGGAGCATGCGCGCCAGGTACCAGGGCCCGGAGGTGCAGGTGGTGGCGTTGGTGCCGGTAGCCGGCCCGGTGCCGCCACCGATGAAGGTGGTGATGCCCGAGGTCAGCGCCTCTTCCACCTGCTGCGGGCAGATGAAGTGGATATGCGAGTCGATACCGCCGGCGGTGACGATCTTGCCTTCGGCGGCGATCACTTCGGTACCCGGGCCGACCGGCAGGGTCACGCCGGGCTGCACGTCGGGGTTGCCGGCCTTGCCGATGCCGAAGATGCGGCCGTTCTTCACGCCGATATCGGCTTTTACGATGCCCCAGTGATCGATGATCAGGGCGTTGGTCAGCACCAGGTCCATGGCCTCGTCGGCGAGCATCTGGCCTTGGCCCATGCCGTCGCGGATCACCTTGCCCCCGCCGAACTTGACCTCTTCACCGTAAATCGTGAAGTCCTTCTCCACTTCCACCCATAGTTCGGTATCGGCCAGGCGCACGCGGTCGCCGACGGTGGGGCCGAACATATCGGCATAGGCCCTGCGGGAAATCCGGCTCATGCGCCTGCCTCCAGCTTGCCCATGACCTTGCCCTGGAAGCCGTACACCTCGCGCTTGCCCACATAGGGCACCAGGGTCACGCTGCGCGACTGGCCCGGTTCGAAGCGCACGGCGGTGCCGGCCGGGATGTCCAGGCGAAAGCCACGGGTGGCCTCGCGCTCGAACACCAGGGTGTCGTTGACTTCGTAGAAGTGATAATGCGAGCCCACCTGCACCGGGCGGTCGCCATGGTTGGCGACGCTGACCGCCAGGGTTTGGCGACCGGCATTGAGTTCGATATCGCCATGCTCGGCGACCTGAATTTCTCCGGGAATCATGCCGTCCTCCTAGACGATCGGATCATGGACGGTGACCAGCTTGGTCCCGTCGGGAAAGGTCGCTTCGACCTGGACGTCGTGGATCATCTCCGCCACGCCTTCCATCACCTCGTCGCGGCTCAGGACTTCGCGGCCGAGGTTCATCAGTTCGGCGACGGTGCGCCCGTCACGGGCGCCCTCCATCACCGCCGCGCTGATCAGCGCCACCGCTTCCGGGTAGTTGAGTTTCAGACCGCGGTCCCGGCGGCGCTCGGCGAGCAGCGCAGCAGTGAACAGCAGCAGTTTGTCTTTCTCTCTCGGGGTCAGCTCCATGGTCGCTCTCTCAGGTGGCCCAGATCCGTGGCGGGCACGGCGCCAGGCCAAGGATGGCCGGACGCAGCGCGCACCACAGGCGCAGCAGTGTGGATTGAAGGCGCTGGTTGTCGTGGTCGAGCAAGCGGACCACCAGCAGGTGCCCCAGCAGGGTTGCCCCGGCAGGGACGGCAAGATGCTCGATTAGGGTGCGTGCCTGTTCCAGCAGCTCCGGGGTGGCCGGTGCCGCGCAGAAGGTGGCTTGCAGCGGGTAACCCGCGAGCTTGTGCAGGCTGTCGCCGTCGATACGCAAGCGTTCGTGCAGGCCCGGATCGTCGGGCATGTCGATCTGCAGGCGGCTGTCCACCGCACCGTGGCTGAAGGTTTCGCCCATCACCGGACGTCCCAGGCACAGGGTTTCCCAAGCCAGCAGGCGCGCGCCGGGGGCCAGGGAAAAACGGTGTTCCAGACGGGTACGGGCCCCGGGGAAACAGATATTGCCGTGAGGCAACCATTCCAGCGTGCTGCCCTCGGCCAGATGAAAATGCTGCTTGAGCACCGAAACGGGGCCGGCGCTGCGGTAGAACTTGGTCGCACCGGGCATGGTCAGCAGCGCATGGGTGCCGGGTTCGAGGGTTACGTCCAGGGTCAGGCGGTCGCCGCCGACCACGCCGCCTGGGGGGTGCAGCACATATACATGGCAGGGCGCGCCCTCGGGATAGAACGGCCGTTGCACCAAAAGAGGTCCGAAATGTCGACGCGCACCAATACAGGTCCTCTCCCCGCGCTGGACAAAGCGCAATTTCAGCTCGGCGCTCCAGCCTGCGGTGTCGTCCGCTGGGGTGAGCAGTTCGGGTAGGGACATTCCAGTGCTTCCGAAAAACGCCGCGTTTATTGGGAAATGTCTGACATCCCGGAACTACGCGGCTGATTAAGAGCGCCTGCGAAACCCTTGTGATTGACGGGTTTGCGCGGACCTGATCGATCGATCAGTAATCGATGGAAGCTGTAAAAGCATATTGCGGGCCAGAATGGCGCATGTAGGGGATTTCTTGCGGGGGATGTGCACTGGGATGGGGATGGAAGCAGAATTTGCTGTGTTCTTCAGGGCCCTATCGCTGGCAAGCCAGCTCCCACAGGTACAGCGGTGCTCTTGAGGACGCCTGTGAACCTGTGGGAGCTGGCTTGCCAGCGAAAGGGCCGTGACATTCAGCGCTGGAATTTGGCCTGTGCGACAAGGCCTTTCACATACTCCGTCCCCGGCCGGTCCAGCACCTCGGCAGTGCCGCCCTGCTCGATGATGCGCCCGTCCTTCACCACCACGATGCGATCGGCGATCGTCCTGACCACCCCCAGGTCATGGGTAACGAAGACCAGGGTCATGCCCTCGGCCTGCAAGTCCCGCAGCAACGCCAGGATCGCCGCCTGTACCGAGACGTCCAGCGCCGAGGTGACCTCGTCGCAGATCAGCACCTCGGGTTCGCACACCAGCGCCCGGGCGATCGCAACCCGCTGGCGCTCGCCGCCGGACAGGTGATGGGGATACTTCGCCGCCGTTTCCGCCGGCAACGCCACCCGCGCCAGCGCCGCATCGATCCGTGCCCGGCACGCAGCGCCCTTCAGCCCGAAGAAATGCTCCAGCGGCGCTTGCAGGCATTGGCCGATGGTCTGCCGGGGGTTCAGCGCGCGATACGGGTTCTGGAAGATGTACTGGATCCGGTGCCGGCTCGCCGCGTTTCGCTTGCGCGCCATCAGGCTCAGGGGTTGTCCGTCGAAGCTCAATGCCCCGACGCCGCCATCGCCCAACCCGGCCAGGGTTCGCGCCAGACTGGTCTTGCCCGACCCCGACTCGCCCACCACCGCCAGGCATTCACCGCGATGCACGTCCAGGGACAGGTCGAACAGCACCTGGCGGTCATAGCTCAGGTTAAGGCCGCGCAGTTCCAGCAACGGCGTGCGCGCCTGGTGCACAACCTGCACCGGTGCTATCTCCTCCTCCGGCACTGCAGTCAGTTGCGGGTGCAGGCAAGCCACCTGCTGCACGCCGTCCAGCCCCTGCAACGCCGGCTCGATCGCCGAGCATGCCGCACTGCGTCGAGGGCAGCGGGGGGCGAACGCGCAACCGGTCGGCCGCTGCCCCGGCGCCGGCGCATGCCCGGCAATTGCCCGCAGCACACGCTGGCGCCCGACCTCGGGAATCGCCGCGAGCAACCCCAGGGTGTAGGGATGCCCTGGCCGCGAGAACAGCCGCTCACGGCTGGCAACCTCGACGATGCGCCCCGCGTACATGACCATAACCCGGTCCACCAGGTCCTTGATCACCCCAAGATCATGGGACACATACACCGCCGCCACGCCCTGCTCCTTGCACAGCCGGCGCACGGTGGCGAGGATATGCGCCCTTGTGCCGACATCCAGCGCGGTGGTCGGCTCGTCCAGCACGATCAGCTTCGGCCGTAACACGAACGCCAGCGCCAGCATCACCCGTTGTTGCTGCCCGCCGGACAGTTGATGCGGGAAGCGCCGCAGGAATTCCCGCTCACCTGGCAGCCCGACATCCGCCAGGGTCTGCGCCAGGCGCTGCTCCCGCGCTGCGCGGTCCAGCCCTGGCTCATGGGCCTGCAAGGTTTCCAGCAACAGCTTGCCGATACGGATCGCCGGGTTCAGGGCCAGCGCCGGGTCCTGGGCGACATAGCCGATCAAACCGCCACGGGCCCGGCGTAACGCCTCGCCGTCGAGGGCCAGCAGGTCGGTCCCGGCCACGCTCACCCGTCCGCCATTGATCCGAGCACCACGACGGGCATGAGCGAGCAAGGCGGTCGCCAGGGTGGTCTTGCCCGAGCCGGACTCACCGACCAAGCCGAGGATCTCCCCCGGCGCCAGGCTGAAATCGATGTGCTCGATCACATCGGCACCACTGTCCAGCTCGACCCGCAAGCCCTCGACCTGCAAAGCCTCGGGGGTAGAAAGAACGAATGCGTTCATGAGCGCGCTCCCGCGCTGTACCGGGCAATGCCTTCGGCCAGCAGGTTGGTGCCATAGGCGAACACCGCGATCAGCAACGCCGGGGCCAGCACGGCCCAGGGCTGGATCAGCAGGCCGGCCTGGTTTTCATTGATCATCAGGCCCCAGTCCGCCGCCGGAGGGGCAACGCCGTAGCCGAGGAAACTCAAGCCCGAGAGCATACCGATGCCCCAGGTCAGCATGTTGCCGAAATGCACCAGCAGCGGTGTGAGCACATTGGGCAGGATCTCCCGCAACAGGATGCGCGTGCGGGAAAAGCCCATCATCTGCGCGGCCTCGACGAACTCCTGGCTGGCCACCGATACCGCACTGCCCCGTGCCAGGCGGATCACCCCGGGGGTGAAAGCGATGGCCACGGTCAGCACGATCAGCCACGGCTGGCGCCCCAGCATCGAAACGATCAGCAGCACCAGGATCAGGTCGGGAAAGGCCAGCCAGACATCCGCCAGCCAGGTGATCGCCTGGTCCAGGCGCTGGCGCGACAGCCCGGCGAGCATGCCCAGCGCACTGCCGACGATCAGTGCCAGGGACGCCGCGGCCACCGACATCCAGAGAATCGACAGGCCACCGGCCAGCAGCCGCGAAAGCACGTCATGGCCAAGGAAGTCATGGCCAAGCGGCGCGCCCGCCGTGGGTGCACCGTAAACGCCGCCAAGCATGTCGGTCGGCGCATGGGGCGCCAGCCACGGGCCGAAAAGGGCCAGCAGGACTACCGCCAGGGTCACCAGGGCCCCGCGGCGTATCGAAGGTTCACGCCAGAATCGTGCGCTGAACATAAGCGAATCTCCTTATCAAGGTGCCTTGGCCGCCGGACGTCGCCACCAGCTCTGGATACCGCGGCGGTTGCGCTGGATAAGGCTGGCCCGGCGCGCGGTACGCAGTTTAGGGGTGAGCAGGACGGTGAGCAGGTCGGCCAGCAGGTTGACCAGTACCACGCCCAGGGTGATGACCAGCACCGCGCCCTGGATCAGCGGCAGGTCGCGCATCTGGATCGCGCTGTTGAGCAAGGTGCCGATGCCCGGGTAGCTGAATACCACCTCGGCGAGCAACGCACCGCCGATCAGGGTGCGCAGAGTCAGGGCCACGCCCTGGATCGCCGGGACCAGCGCATTGGGCAAGGTGTGGCACCAGACCAGCCGCCACTGCGGCACCCCGCGCAGGCGGGCGGCACCGACATAGTCCGAGTCCAGTGCTTCGATCATCGAGGCACGCACCAGCCGCGCCAGATACGGCAGCGCCGACAGGCTCAGGGCGAACACCGGCAAGGCCAGGTAATCCAGTTGGCGCCATAGCGGCCGGTCCGGATCGATCAGCGACACCGCCGGCAGCAGGTCGAAATGCGGCATGGAAAACAGCAGTACCAGGCCGATGGCGATCAGGTAGCCGGGCGTGGCCTTGAGCACGATCAAGGTCGCCAGGCCCCAGCGATCCAGGCGCGAATCGCGGCGCAGGGCCAGGCCGACGCCGATCGTAAGGGCCAGCGGCAGTACCACCATCAGCACGCCGAGCAGCAGCGCCAGGGTATTGCCGAAGCGGATGAACAGCAGCCCCGCCACCGGTTGCGCCGAATCCAGGGAAATCCCCAGGTCGCCGCGCAACACCTGGGCCAGCCAACTGAAGTACTGGACCAGGATCGGCCGGTCCAGCCCCAGTTGCTGGCGCAAGGTCAGGATACTTTCCAGCGGCGCCTCGGGCCCGAGGATGACCCGGGCCGGGTCCGACGGCAGCGCCTGGGTGGCGATGAACACCACCAGGCTGATGACCCAGGCCGTCAGCAGGCCATAACCGAGGCGGCCGATGAACCACGGCAGCCAGGCGGGCAAACGGGAGGTACGGATAGGCTCAGGCATGGTTCAACCACAGGCTGTCGAAGCGCCAGGAGGCGAAGGTGGTCTGTTCGCCGTGCAGGCCGCCGACTTTCTGCGAGGCGGCATCGAGCACGTCGGTAAAGCCCCAGATCAGCAGGCCGCCACGCTGGTGCTGGATGGTCTGGGCCTCGTGCACCAGCTCGCGGCGCAGGGCCAGGTCGGGCTGGCCGAGGGCCTGTGTGAACAGTTGCGAGAAGCGCTCGTCACGGAAGTTGCTGCGGTTGTAGATCGCCAGGGGCGCATCGTTGTGCAGGCCGGTGGCGAGGAAGCCACGGGCCGGTGTCGAGCACGGCGACATCAGCCACTGCTCCTTCTGCGGGCCATTGAACACCGAACCGTCCACCGGCGTGACCTTGATCTCGATCCCGGCCTTCTTGGCCTGCTGGGCGAACACCAGCGCAGCGTTGACCTCGTTGGCGGTGGTGGTCAGCTCCAGGCGCAGGTCCGTGGCGCCGGCCTGGCGCAGCAGCGAGCGGGCCTGTTCCAGGTCGTAGGGACGCTGGGCGATGGCGTGGTTGTAGGTCGGGTCCTGGGGCGAATACAGGTCGTTGGCGATCCGCCCGAAACCATTGAGGCCACGCCCCACCAGTTCCTGGCGGTCGGCCAGCAGGCGGAACGCCTGGCGCACCCGCTCGTCCTGGAACGGCGCCTTGGCGGTATTCAGGTTGAAACCGCTGAACGAAGTGGTCGGCGAAGCCACCAGTTGCAGGCGCGGATCGGCCTTGATCAGCGCACTGTGCTCGGCCTGGATGGCACTGGCGATATCGATCTGCCCGGCGCGCAGGGCGGCGACCCGCGACACCTGGTCCTTGAATTCGATGATCTCCAGCTCGTCGGCATAGGGCTGGTTGGGCTTGAAGTAGTTCTCGAAGCGGGTGAACAGCGCCCGCTGCCCCGGTACGAAGCGCTTGAGCCGGTACGGCCCCGCGCCCACCGGATTGTTCGGATCGTAGTCGGTGGGCACGATGCCGCCGAAGGCGATCAGGGTTTCGTCGAGAGGGAAAAAGCTGCGGCCTTCCTTGAAGCGGATCTCGATGGTCCGGTCGTCCAGCTTGCGCAAGGCCTGGCGATCGATCGCGCCGACCAGCCCGGCATAGGGCGAGGCCAGCTTCGGGTCGGTCAGGCGCAGGATCGAGAACAGCATGTCGTCCGAAGTGATGGTCTTGCCGTGATGGAACTCCAGCCCCGGCTTGATGCGGATGGTCCAGGCGCTGGCGTCGGCGTTGGGTTCGGCGAACTCGGCCAGGCCCAGGCGCGTGCTGACATCGTCGTTCCATTCCCAGAATTTGCTGTACAGCGCCCAGCCGCGAATGATCCCGCCGCCGGACGGCTTGTGCGCGTCGAGGTTGCCGGCCTGGTCGCCGTCGATGATGCCGACCCGCAGGCGACCGCCGCGCACTGGCGTGCCGGGTGCGACTGCCGCCCCGGCCACAGCAGCGGGTTCGCCGCCACCGCAGCCACTGAGCAGGCTGGAACCGAGGATCAGGCCACCACCGACGACCAGGCCGTTGCCGAGAAACGCCCGGCGGGAAAATTCGTTGCGCATGGGTACTTCCTTAGGCCGGTTCGGCGGCCGTGCGGGCCTTGAGGTGCGGAACCTCGAAGCCATGGTCCAGGTCGAGCAGCGGGAACAGCAGGTCGGCGACCCGGTGCGCCTCATCGATCAGCGGGAAACCGGAAAGAATGAAGGCACTGGTGCCCTGGGCCTCGTACTCGCGAAGGCGTTCGGCGACCTGTTCGGCGCTGCCCACCAGGTAAGTGCCGGCAGCAGGACCGAGCAGGTTGAAACCGAACAGGCTCGGGCCGGTCCAGACGTTCGGGTAGATTTCCAGGTCGCGGGCTTTCGGCAGGCGACCTTCGCGGATCGCCTGGACATTGGCCTGGATCCGCGGGTCGTCGCTGTGGAAGCTGTCGAGGGTCTGGCCCGGCGGCAACTGGCGCTCGATGGCGGCGCGGGCGGTGGCCACGGAGGTGTTGTCCAGCAGCTTCTGGGCATGGGCCCAGGCTTCTTCCTCGGTCTCGCGGACGATGATCTGCAGGCGTGTGCCATAGGTCAGCTCGCGGCCGATCTTCGCCGCTTCGGCGGCCACCTTGCGGAACTTGGCACCCAGCTTCGGCGGGGTGTCGGCGAAGCTCAGGTAAACATCCAGCAGTTGCACCGAATGGGCCACACCCGGATCGGAGGTGCCGGCGCCCCACAGCGGCACGGAAAGACGCTTCGGTGGATGCCAGCCACCCAGCGGGTGCCGTGCAGCCGCGGCCGGACGTGGCGCCAGCTTGACGAACTGGCCGTCATAGCCCTCGGTGCCACCGGCATAGATCGCCTGGAAGGCCCGCCAGTATTCAAGGCTGAACTGGTAGCGCTCGTCATGCGGGTAATGCACGCCCAGGGTCGCCAGCCCGGCATCGCTGCCGTTGACCACGTTGAACAGCAGGCGGCCACCGGAGAACTCGTCGAAGGTCAGCGCCCACTTGGCCAGCACGGCCGGCGACACCTCGCCCGGATGCTGGGCCACCAGGAAGCGCAGGCGCTCGGTGGCATCGATCAGCGAGGCCGCCACGGCCAGGCTTTCGTTGGGGCTGGTGCCGAGCAGCGAGCCGTAGTAGCCGAGGCGGTCGGCGCTCACGGCCAGTTGCTTGAGGTGGTTGAAGTCGGTGCGCCAGCGGCCTTGCTCTTCCCATGGATAGGGGCCGTCGGGGCTGGTGAGGTACCAGAGGATCTTCACTGCCATGGTTCGATGTCCTTATGCGCGCGGGCTGTCGTTGGCGGGCACCAGGCCCAGTTCACGGGCCTGGCCGAGCAGCTTGCTCATGGTCCATTGCTGGGTCAGCACACCCGGGCCATAAGGCCGCGATCCACCGATGGCCTCGGCCAGCAGTTGCAGTTGCGCGCCCTCCTCCAGCAGCAGGATGAATTCCGCCGTGGCCTGCAGGCCCTGGGTGCCCCACACGGTGGCGCCGCCATTGGCTTCGAGGATCGCCGGGGTGAAGGGGTTTTCCGCAAGGCTGTCGAGGATGAAGTCCACCTCGTCCTGGCGCCGGTCGATGTACACCGGTAGCTCGCGGGCGAGCTGGAAGCGCTGCACCGGCACATAGTTGAACGGCAGCGAGCGCTGGGTCTGGGCCCAGGCGCCGAGGTACGGCGAATGCACGTGGGACACCGTGGTGATCTGCGGCTGCTGGACGAACAGCCGGGTATAGCGGTTCAGCCCGCCCTTGCCCTGGCCATGCACCAGGTTGCCGGCAAAGTCGCTGACCGTGGCCTTCAGTGGCTGGTCCTTCTTCCACGGGCCCGGGTAGTTGACCGACACCAGCAGCTCGCGCCCCGGCACCCGTTCGATAAAGCCGACGGTACCGTTGGCGGTGATGCTGTTGGTTTCCCGGTAGACCCGGAAGGCCTCGCCGGCGAGGTGGGTGACGTTGTCGACGAAGTCCTTGAGTTCGGCGTCGACCAGGTGTTCGGCAGTCAGTACGGTCATGTCAGATGTCCTTTTCAAGCGTGTCTTGGGAGGTGCGTTGGGCGAGCAGTTCACGGGCGGCCTGCAACGGGCGGTGGTCGACCCACTCGGCCAGGTCGAAGTCGGCCTCGAGGAAGCCATGCAGGTTGAGGAAGGTCTTCTGGATATCGAGGAAGGCCAGGCGCTGCTCGGACAGGGCCGGGGCCAGGGTGGTGTGGAAGTCGCCACGGTAGGCCTGGTCCACGCCTTCGGCACCGGCGCGGGTCTCGTCCTGGAGAATGCGCAGCACGCCCTCACGGTTGTCCCGTGCCCAGTCGGCGGCGCGCAGGGTCTGGGCGAGGAAGCGCACCACCAGGTCGAAATGCTCGTCGAGCAGGCTCTGATGCACGGTGATCGGCCGCGGCGTACCGTTGTTGATGCGGTAGCGCGGGTCTTCGATCTGGTCCAGGTCGATACCCACTTCCAGGCCCAGGCGGCGCGCGGCATCGGCGGCGGAAGCGCCCTTGACGTAGACCGCATCCACTTCGCCGCGCACCAGGTAATCCAGGCCGGACCACAGGCGCTGCAAGCCCTCCTGCGGATTCGGCGCCTGCTCCTGGTCGTGCAGCGGCACCTCCACCAGGGTGACGTCATCGAAGCTCAGCCCGGCCAGGCTCAGCGCCCCCTTGTAACCGTGTAGGCTCATGGCCCGGGCGATGCTGCCGGGACGGCTGGCACCCCAGGCCGGCAGGGCCAGGCGCTTGCCTTTCAGGTCGGCAGCGCTGCGGATGCCGGAGCCGGGACGTACGAGGATGGTCTGCCATTCCTCGATCCAGGTCAGGCCGATCAGGCGGCTTGGCGAACCGGCAGCACGGGCAGCCAGGGCCGGCACGTTGCCGCCCTCGCGAAACAGCCCGGGCAACTGGTGGTCGTAGTGATGGTGACCCAGCTGGCGGGCCTCCTGCAGGGTCAGGACCGGCAGGCCGTCGGCGGCGAATTCCTCGCCGAGCCAGCCGAGGGTGTAGGCGATGCCGGAAGCGGTCGGTACCGGGCAACGGGTGAACCAGAGTTGCTCCAGGGGCGCTGCGCCGGGCAGCGGCAAGGTAGCGGCAAGTGACATGAGTTGGCTCCATCAGGGGATCGAACGGGCCGGGTGGCCTTTGCCTGGGCTATTGCAGCGCTCGTGCCAACTCCCTAAACATTTGTTTTTAAAGGAATTTATGTATTACACCAGGCACCAACTGCTGATCTGCCAACACTCCCCCAGCGGGACTGCTGCTGCCTGAGCAACAATCGGCCCGGGGCTGCTGCTGGAGCAGCAGCAAGGCTCGGCGAAATCGCTGCAAGCCACGTCCTGCAAGGGCTTCAGGGCGATGGCACAGAACCTGCTCCAGGGCCTGGACCTGTTCACCCAAGGAAGCTCTATCGTGTCCAACCTGCCCCGCCGCCTGGAAAGCGAAGACCAGGCCATTACCGCCGCCCACGAGATTGCCGGCGAAATCACCGCCCTCGCCGCCGACCCGCAACACAACCGCAGCCTGCCCCGCCGCCAGGCCCAACTGCTGTCCGACAGCGGCCTCACCGCCATCGGCGTACCCAAGGCCGATGGCGGCCTCGGCGCCTCGGTGGAAACCATCGTCGAGACGGTGCGGATCATTTCCCGCGCCGATGGGGGCGTCGGCCAGTTGCTGCAGATCCACAATGTGATGCTGCGCGGCGTGCTCAGCGGCTATCCGGACGAAGTGCGCCAGCGCCTGATCGACGATGTGCTGGCCGGCAAGCGCCTGGGCAACGCCTTGGCCGAGGTCGGCGGCAAGAACAAGTTCGCCCTCAAGACCCGGGTCGAGCGCCGCGAGGACGGCGTGCTGGTGCTCAACGGCAGCAAGTTCTACTCCACCGGTTCCTACCTCGCCGAATGGATCTCCCTCACCGCCGCCAGCGACGACGGCGGTGCCGGCGTGCTGCTGCACCGCGACACTCCCGGCCTGACCCTGGTCGACGACTGGGACGCCTTCGGCCAGAACAACTCGGTCAGCGGCACCGTGCGCTTCGACAATATCGAGCTGGACGAACGCTACGTGCTGCGCCGCCAGGGCCCGATGAAGCGCACCGGCCTGACTTTCCCGCAGATCCTGCATGCCGCCATCGACACCGGCATTGCCGCCGGTGCCCTGCAGGCCGGGATCGACTACCTCAACCAGCACGCCCGGCCCTGGGTCGAGAGCGAGGTGGAACGGGCCAGCGACGAGCCGCATATCATTCGCCAAATCGGTGAATACGCCGTGGCGCTGCGTGCTGCCGAATCGCTGCTGCGCGATGCGGCACGGGTCTTCGATGCCCACGAGCGCGATCCCGAGAACAAGGCGCTGCAGGACGAGCTGATCCTCTCGGTGGCCACCGCCCGCGCCCACTCCGACGGCGCCTCGCTGAAGATCTCCAGCGATATCTTCTCCCTGCTCGGCGCCAGTGCCTCCCTGAGCAAATGGAACCTCGACCGCTTCTGGCGCAACGCCCGGGTGCATACCACCCATGACCCGATCCGCTGGCGCCTGCACCACGTCGGCAACTACTACCTCAATGGCGTCGATCCGGGCGAGTACACCGCGATCCTGGCGGCAAAGCAGAAGGTCGGTGCCAGTCGCTGAATCCATCGCGCGGGTCGACCCGCGCGCTTCTTCGTCCTGTTTCGAGTTCTTCATGAGCCATCGACATCCGCTGCTGCGCAGCCTGGCGATCTACCGCGAAATGCCCTGGCGCTTCGCCCTGGTCGCCGGGTTGTTCGTTCTTATCAACCTGGGCCTGGTCTGGCAGCAATGGCTGATCGGCCATGCCCTCAACGACGTTACTGCCGGCGTCGCGGTGCGTCGCCTCGATGATGGCGGGCTCGACGGCACGGTGGCCTGGCACTGGTTCTGGGCCATCCTCGCCGTCGCCTTCGGCCGCGCCGTTTTGCAGTACGCCGCCTCCCTCGGCTCGCTGATCCTCGGCCAGGAACTGCTCACCCGCTTGCGCGAACGCATTCTCGAGCAGGTCTTGCGCCTGCACCTGGGTTATCACTGGCAGCACGGCATCGGCGAGATCGTCACCCGCACCACCCGCGATGCCGACAAGGTCCGCGATGCCCTGGTGAGCTTCTGGCGGCAATTGGTCGAGACCCCGCTGGTGGTGCTGGCCACCGTCGGCCTGCTCGGCTGGTACCACCCGCTGCTGGCCCTCGGGCCGTTGCTGCTGACCCTGCTCGGCCTGTACCTGTTCGTGCTGCAGACCGACCGCCTGGTGGAACTGGACCGGGCCGTGGGTGCGGCCTACGACCGGGTCAACCAGGACCTGGCCGAGGGCATCGGCGCGGTGCGGGTGATCAAGTCGTTCGGCCTGCAGCAGCAGCGCATCGACGGTTTCAGCGAGCAGGTCCGGCAGTTCACCGGGTTGGCGCGGCAGGCCCTGGCCTGGGCCAGCTCGCGGATTCCCCTGCCCCAGGCCCTGGTGGCGCTGGGGCATGTGTGGATTCTGGTGGTGGGTGCCCAGTTGGTCGCGGCGGGGAAAATCGGGATTGGTGAACTGGTCACTTCGCTGCTGATCGCTACCACCCTGGTGTTCCGTATCGAAGGCATTGGCCGGGTAATGCAGACCTTCGCCGATGCCCGCGCCAGCGCCGGGCGCATCTGGCACTTGCTCGACGCACCGACGCAGATCGAAAGCGGCCTGCGCCTGCTGCCACCCGGGCCGCTGGGCCTGCAACTGGAAGAGGTGAATGTCAGCGCCCCCGGCAGCGAGCGGGACATCCTGCGCCAGTGCTCGCTGCTGATCGCGCCGGGCGAGGTGGTCGCCATCGTCGGCGCCACCGGCACCGGTAAAAGCTTGCTGGCCAGCCTGCTGCCACGCCTGACCGACGCCGACAGCGGTCGCGTGCTGGTCGGCAACCACGAGGGTGGCTGGCAGGACGTGCGCGCCCTGGACCTGAAGGACCTGCGCCGGCGCGTGCATGTGCTGCCCCAGGAAAGCTTCCTGTTCGCCGACAGCCTGGCGGCCAACCTGCGCCTTGGCGCGCCACAGGCCACGGACGAAGAACTGCTCGACGCCCTGCATCGCGCCGCCGCCGACGACATCCTTGAACGCTTGCCAAACGGCCTCGACAGCCCCCTGGGCGACCGTGGCGTGACCCTCTCCGGCGGCCAGCGCCAGCGCCTGTGCCTGGCCCGCGCGCTACTCGCCGCCCCCGACCTGTTGTGTCTCGACGACGCCACCAGCGCCCTTGATGCCATCAGCGAGCGGCATGTCCTCGACCACCTGCGTCGCCCCGGAGGCCCGACCCTGCTGCTGATCGCCAGCAAGGCCACCACCGTGGAACGTGCCGACCGCGTGCTGCTGCTGGACCAGGGCCGCATCGTCGCCAGCGGCCCCCACGCCGAACTGCTGCAACGCAATGCGGCCTACCGCGACCTGCTGGGGATCGACCAATGAGCAAGAACGCCGGCAATACCGCCATGAGCGATATCGAAATCGAAGAACGCCTGGCGAAGAAGGCCCTCGACCGCAGCATGCTGCAACGCCTGCTGCCACTGCTCAAACCGGTGCGCGGCCAGGTGGCCTGGGTGATCGTGCTGGAGCTGGTGCTGGTCTTCACCGTGTTCCTGCGCCCATGGTTCGTTCGTGAATTGCTCGATCGCGGGCTGGTCCACGACGGCACTGCCTGGCTGCTGGACCTGCCGCTGGTGCTCTGGCTCGGTGCCGGGCTGGCGGCGAGCTGGCTGGGGCGGATCCTGCTGGGCGGGCTGTCGCAATACATCGCCGGCAGCGCGGCCATCGCCGTCCTCAACCAGTTGCGGGTGCGGGTCTTCGCCCATGTCCAGGCCCTGAGCATCGGCTACTTCGACCGTACCCGCGCCGGGCGCATCCTCTCGCGCGCCGACCGCGACGTCGATGCCCTCGAGCCGCTGCTGATCCAGGGCCCGCCGGAACTGCTCGGCGCCCTGCTGCGCTGCACCCTGGCGGCGCTGATGCTGTGGCTGATCACCCCGCTGTTCTTCTTCGCCCTGATTGGCAGCGTGCCGTTGCTGTTCCTCGCCACCTGGGCCTTCAAGCGCGTGGCCCAGCGCAACTGGGCCAGGGTCGCCGAGCAGCGCAGCCGCTTTACCGCGCACCTGGTGGAGAGCGTCGGCGGCGTGCGCCTGCTGCAGCAGAGCGGGCGCGAGGCGGACAACCAGCGGCGCTATCGCGGGCTGCTGGACGAATTCAACAACGCCCTGATCACCGGCAGCCTGCGCTCCGGCTGGTTCGCACCCTTCACCGCGCTGCTCGCGGCCGGCGGCATGGCGGTGCTGGTGCTGGTGGGCGCCTACTCGCTGGCACAGGGCACGGTGACCGTGGGCCAGGTCGGCGAAAGCCTGTTCTACGTGATGCTGTTCCTCGGGCCGCTGCAGGAACTGACCGATCTGTTCGAGCGCTACGCCACCGGCTCGGCTTCGGCGCAGCGGATCTTCCTGCTACTGGATACCGCGCCGGAGATCCGCGATCCGGAGCGACCACTGCCATTGCCACGGGTGCAGGGCGAAGTGCATTTCGACAAGGTGCGCTTTGCCTACCAGCCCGACAGCGGGCGACCGGTGATCGATGACCTGGACCTGCGCATCCGCGCTGGCGAGGTGTTGGCCATCGTCGGCCCGTCCGGGCATGGCAAAAGCACCCTGGTGCAGTTGCTGACCCGCTTCTACGAAGTCAACGACGGCGCCGTGCGCCTTGACGGCGTGGATATCCGCCATGTCAGCCAGGCCCAGTTGCGCCAGCATATCGGCGTGGTGCTGCAGGACAACGTGCTATTCGCCGGCAGCATCCTCGACAACCTGCGCCTGGCCGCGCCGGGGGCGGACGACGCCAGCCTGATCGCGGCGGCGCGGGAGCTGGGCGCGGACGAGGTGCTGGAGCGCTTGCCCCATCAGTACGCGACCCAGGTCGGCAGCCTAGGCAGCCATCTGAGTCATGGCCAGCGGCAACTGGTATGCCTGGTGCGCGCCTACCTCGCCAACCCGGCGGTGCTGGTGCTGGACGAGGCCACCTCGGCGGTGGATGTGCACACCGAGCGACGCATCCAGCGGGCGTTGCGCAGGCTGTGCCAAGGCCGCACGGCGATCATCATCGCCCACCGCCTGGCGACCATCCGCGATGCCGACCGCATCGTGGTGATCCGCCAGGGCCGCGTGCAGGAACAAGGCAGCCACGGGCAACTGCTGGCGGCGGACGGAGCCTACGCGGCGCTGTATCGCAGCCATGACCAGCTGGCCGTGCATGAACAGTGATTGCTTTTGGGGTGCTGCCCAGGCAGCACCCCGTGGTGGCCTTCAGGGCCTCATCGCTGGCAAGCCAGCTCCCACAGGTGCGGCGAACACAGTACCTGTGGGAGCTGGCTTGCCAGCGATGAGGCCCACGAGAACACCGTGGCACACAGGTTGCACCTTCTCTTTTCAATTCACCAAAGGACCCGCCATGACCACCGAATTCTTCTGGCGCCTGCCCCTGGGCACCGACGGCCCGCAACTGACCACCGACAAGCACAACCGCGGCAGCTTCGCCGGCCAGCACGGGCATATCGCCCCGGGCCTGCTGGCCGACGGCAGCCCCGATGGCTTCACCTACATCGACTACATCGCCCAGGTGGCCAAGGCCGCCGAGCTGGCCGGCTTCGAAGGCGCCCTGCTGCCCACCGGCCCGGAGCCGTGGATAGTCGCCGCCGCCCTGGCCCGGGAAACCCGGCGCCTGCGTTTCCTGGTGGCGTTCCAGGCAACCTGGACCCTGCCCGCCTACGCCGCGCAGCAGGCCGCGATCCTGCAGCACCTGAGCCATGGGCGCCTGGACTGGAACATCATTACCGGCGGCAGCCCGGCCAGCCAGCGCGCCCAGGGCGACTTCCTCGACCATGACCAGCGCTACCAGCGTACCGGCGAGTTCCTCGACATCATCGATGGCCTGTGGAACCACAAGCGCTTCAGCTACGAAGGCCAGGTCTACCGTCTGGAAAACGGTGCCCTGCCGCCGGGCCTGGGCAACGAGCGTAAACCGGCGGTGTACTTCTCCGGCTTCTCCGACCCGGCACTGGAAGTGGCGGCCCGGCATGCCGACGTGTACCTGAATTGGGCCGAGCCGGTGGACAAGCTCAAGCCGCATATCGAGCGGGTTCGTGAACTGGCCGACAAGCAGGGACGCACGGTGCGCTTCGGCCTGCGCGTCGACCTGTTCGCCCGGGAAACCGAGGAAGCCGCCTGGCGTGACCTGCGCCGCCAGTTCGAGCGCCTGGAAGGCAAGCCCAGTGCGGTCTCCAGTGCCTTCACCCGGGCCAGCGACTCGGTCGGCGGCGCACGGCAGACCGCCTATCATCAGAACATCCAGGACTTCGACGACCTGGTCATCGGCCCTAACCTCTGGGCCGGGTTCGCCAAGGCCAAGCCGGGGCCGACCGTGGGCCTGGTGGGCAGCCACCAGAACATTGCCGAGCGCCTGGCCGAATACCGCGACGCCGGCTTCTCCACCTTCATCCTCGCCGGCAACCCGCACCTGGAAGAAGCCCTGCGCATCGGCCAGGAAGTCCTGCCGCTGCTGCGTCAACCCACTCCCCAGGCTTTCAAGGATACGATCGCCCCATGAGCACACCTCTCGATACCCTTTGGTACACCCACAGCCCGGTGCCCACCGGCCTCGGCATCGCCGTGCAGACCGGGCGCCTGGCCGAGGCCTTCGCCCCGCTGGGCACCTCGATCCAGTCGCTGCGCGAATCCAGCGAACGGGAAGTACGCGAGGCCCACTACGACCACCACCTGCCCAACTCGGTGCGCCATGGCGGCAATATCCCGGCGATCTGGGCCTACTCGGCCGGGGTCGAAACCCGGGTGCTGGGCTTGAGCTGGGCCGATGAAGTGCAGTTGATCCTGACCACCGCCGAAAGCGGGGTGAAAACCGTCCGCGACCTGAAGAACCGCCGCTTCGGCCTACCCAAGTGGGCCAACGTACAGATCGACTTCACCCGCGCCCAGGCCCTGCGCGGCCTGGAAAACGCCCTGCGCCTGGAAGGCCTGAACGTGGGTGATGTGGAACTGGTGGACTATCCCTATGGCGGTACCCACAGCGACGAGCAGGTCACCCATGTCCACGGCGCCGCCGTCTATCTCAGTGGTGCCCGCATCAGCCGGCGCAACAACGAGCTGATCGGCCTGCTGCGCGGCGATATCGACGCGATCTTCCTCAAGGGCGCCACGGCCTTGCAGCTCGCTTATGAACTGGGCCTGCATGTGGTGATCGACACCGGCTCGCACCCCGACCCGCTGATCCGCGCCAACAACGGCACACCGCGCACGCTCACCGTGGACACCCACCTGCTGGACAACCACTTCGGCGCCTGCAAGCGCATCGTCGACGTGCTGCTGCGCACCGAGCAATGGGCCTGGGCCAACCCGGACGAGACCCGACGCTATCTGGCGCGGGAGCTGAACACCAGCGAGTACTGGGTGGCGGCGGCCTACGGCGAGGACGCCCACCGGCGCCTGCGCACGACCCTCGACAGCCGCTCGATCACCGCCCTGCAGGACTTCACCGATTTCCTGTATCGCTGGGAGTTCATCCCACGGCACTTCGATGTGCGGGAATGGATTGATTTCAGGGTGCTGGAGGCGGTGATCGGGTCGACTTCGCGGGTGGCGACCTGAGGGAAACAGCTGTTGTAGCTCATGACCTCATCGCGCATTTTCTGGCGATGGGGTCGAGGTAAAAAACGATGCATAACCACACCGAAACTTATGTTTATAAAAAAGGAAATCTCTTACACCGAGCAATAAGCAAGAAACAAACCTTGAAACAAACGGTATGAATTCCCGGCATTCAATCATTTAAACGCCATCTATAACTACTTCGCCTTACCTTCAAAGCAAGCCAAGCACAGGCGTCATCTCCGAGTGCAGAGTGTGACGCCTAACCCATGGCATTGGAAAATGCGGAGTAAATATGGATCAGTTGAAAGACATCATTTATGCACCCTGCCTGCGATCAAGTACATACGACCTTCTGGCACTAAGAGAAATCGAGGAGCGTCGCCGAAAGAGGATTAGTCCAATCATATCTGCCAGGGGTAATGATTTGACCTTGATAAGCGAGTTCGCCAAGTATTGGGAAGGTGATAGCTTCTGGCTGGACTCATCAAGATTTCCACAGGACAGCCAGACCGAACTGACAAAGAAACTGAACGATCCTAGCGGAAATTTTGACGGCAAGTTTTCTGCCTTCAGTAAGATCAAACAGATCAATCCAGGCACACTGCCCGTTGTAGGTTTCAGTTCCGGTGATAAACCGCGTAACGTGGTGCAATTCGCCCTTCGACTATATAAGGAGTTTTCAGCGGTCGCCATTCGCATTGAGGGTTCTGGTGCAGTTCTTGAACGCAACCTGGCAACAGCGCGCGCCGTTCTGAACGCTGTCAGCGACGAAGATCTAGCACGTACAACCATCATCCTGGATGCCTGGAGCATCAGCCAGATCCCTTCCATGCAGGAAGGAAGCAGCCTTCAGAAAATGCTCCGTCTGACCGAGGAGTACGATGTCGCCAACGTGATCACCCTAAGCACGTCCTGGCCCGACGACCGTCCAGACAGAGGTGTCAACGCGACTGTGCCCTGCATTGACCCTTTCTGGCAGGCGATCACGCACAAACAGTTGGGTACTAGGGGAGTAGCACATGTCTACGGGGACTACGCTGCTACTAACCCGATGCGCGATCTGCTGGACGATTTCGATCCCAAGAAAATGGCGCAGCCTATTCCTTTCGCCGGCTACTACAACGCTTGCTCCTGGCATCAGGAACGCCATGGTGCAGGTGGTGAAAACGAGAAATATCGGGATATCGCCCGCTCATTCAGGGCACTCGGTAACTACCACGGTGACGAGTTCTGCTGGGGCACACGTGCAATCGGGGCGATCGCTAGTGGCGCACGTGAAAAGCCCGGAAATATGGCATTCTGGAACAAGATCCGTATCAACCAACACATCTGCGCCATGCTTGAGGACCTCTCGGGAGGCCTGCTGCAAGCCCTAAGCAACCCACATGAGCCTGAGTACGACGATCTGGATGACCTGATCTAGCCGCCCTTACGGTCCTTGAGACAAGCCAGTACACAACTGCGAATCGAGTCGATAGGAACAGATCCGGAGACCTTGCCGCGGACTTCCGCCTTGGTCTCCTTCTTTTTCACAACGATGCCGTTTTGCTCGCACAAGGCATCCAACTCCTCACGCCAGAGCAGACCAGTGAGGTCGTAAGCATTGGCTTGGCGATTAGGCTTAGCATTGCGCAACAACACGAGCCCTCCCAGGTCATCAGCAACAAGAATGCCGACGCCTTTGGGCGTGACCTCGAGTGCCTTCTCAAGATGGCGACCATGGGTACACAGCCACACCTCATCGAAGACGTTGAAATAGGCATCACATTGGCTCGGCCAGCGTTTCAGCGTATCGGCACCGGATTTGATTTCAAAAGCGACAAGGCGGCCATTGGCAACTGCAAGATCCGCCCGGAAGGTCATGTCGATGGACCGCCCTTCCTGCCGGTTGACGAACCCCAGCTCCTCGATAAGCACATCATTGACGTCCTTGGAGAGATGGGTCGTGACCCAACCTTTCAGGTTGTCCCGGATGGCGGCAGGCGAAAGCATGGCGATTCCTCAAACGATAAGCGGCGGGAGTATAGGAAATCGCCAAGGGCCTAGCCAGCGTCACCTATCGGTAGCAGCCAGAAGAGTTGTTTCTAAACGGCAAAGACCGATTTCATCTTGCATGGTCGGGAAAATATGCAATAAAGGCCGCCCTACGGATTACCCGGCCTTTCGAGCCGCCATGGACTGCCAAGCCGATGAACATCAATAAGACCTGCATCGCCCTGCTGGGCCTTCTGACCCTGCCCCATGCCTCACTGTCGATTGCCGACCCTGCCAACGGCTCCGACTCAACGGCAATCTGATTCCGAAGACCTTGCAGGAAAATGGCGTGAAGATGCCGCCGTTTACCTGGAAGGTTCAGGATTTCCGGGATTTGAATCAGTACATGGTGGGGGTGATTTCAAGAGCGCGGTGATCCGGGTAGGACAATCAAGGCTGCTAAGCCATTACAGAAAGGTACAGTTGCCACCCTTTGCTTGATTCGCCGCGGCCCCTGTGGGAGCTGGCTTGCCAGCGATAGCGGTGGTGAATTCACCGGCGTCATCGCTGGCAAGCCAGCTCCCACAGGGTCCGTGTCGTCAGGCCGGCTTCCCGCCATATCAGGCAACGAAACTTCACCGATTTCCGACTTTCTTGTAGGCAATTTCCCAAGCATACTTCCGCGGCTTATCAGCTGTTGCGTGCCGGGGAAACGCTGCCTAGTCTTGCTGCCGTCGTTGATGTCTGGCGACCGGCTTTGACAGGCCGAAGGTAAAAGATTCCCCCAGCACCATGCTCACCTTGCTCGGGCGCCAAGCGCCTGGCTCCGTGTTATGGCGGCTGTATGTGGGGCGCACTCGTGCGCGCCGGGTTTCCCTTTTGCCTCGGTCTGTCAACCCACGTACAGCTGCCACCCGCCGTTTGACAGCCGTGTGTAGCAGCCCCTTTTCGCAAAAGGAAATGCTCATGAAAAAGCTCGTCCCCGATCCTCCCCGTGCCGTCACCGTCCACACCCGCTTTTCCGCCTGCGACGGCCACCATTCCCCGCTGTTCGCCGTCTGTGCCGGTGCCGATGTCGACAAGGCGCTGGCCCATCTCGTCGTACTGCTGCGCTCTGCCTATGAAACCAATCTCCAGGCCTGCGACGCGGTCAAGAATGACCATCTGGCCGGAATCCTCTGGGCGACCCAGCACGCCCTCGAAGCGTCCAGGGCGCTGGCGGAGTCGATGATGAGGGGGATAGCGGAGCAGGCCTCTGGCTGAGCCAGTTGATTCGATGCGGACCCTGTGGGAGCTGGCTTGCCAGCGATTGCGGTAGTGAATTCACCGGCGTCATCGCTGGCAAGCCAGCTCCCACAGGGTCCGTGTCGTCAGGCCAGATATTGCAAGGCTATTACGCCCAACCGATCCCATAATTGCTCTACCCGCTTGACACCGAAGGCGCGCAGTCCGGAGTGAACCAAGCCCGCTACCACCTCGACCTTGGCTTCGCCTCCCGCCCCTACAAGCGCCGCCGCATAAGCCAGCCCGTGATCCCGCAACGGATCCACCCCGGCCACGGCAATGAACGCCGGCGCCAGCCCGCTGAAATTCTCTGCCTCCAGCGGCATGGCACAAGGATCCTGCCAATCACTCTGTTGCGGCACAAACCCCGCCAACGATCGCCGCAATCCCGCCACTGTCATCAACGGTGCCTCGGCATGCTCGCTCATCGATGGCAGATGCTCCCGCGACGTCAGCACCGGATAGACCAGCAACTGCCCCAACGGCTGCGGCCGACCATCCCGGCGCAAGGCCATGCACAGCCCGGCAGCCAAGGTACCGCCAGCGCTGTCACCCCCGACGATCAGCCGCTCGCGACTCAGCGCCGCATCGACCCGCCCTTCGCGCAAGCCATTCCATGCACCCATGCAATCCTCCAGCGGCGCCGGATAACCATGTTCCGGCGCCAACCGGTACTCCACCGCCACGATCGCCACCGACACCCTTCGCCCAAGCGCATAGGCAAACCAGTCATGGGTGTCCAGGTTACCCAGGTTCCACCCACCACCATGCAGATACAGCAACGTTGGCCAGCCACCATGCGGTACCGGTCCCGCTGGCTTGTAGACCCGAAGCCTCACGCCATCCAGCACCCGGTCAGCGATAGACCAGCCTACCGGCGCCTCGGGCGTACAAGCCCGACAAGCCCGCAGAAACGCCTCCCGCCGTGCCTCGATACTGTCATCGACAGGCACAAACCGCTGGCATGCCTCGACATAGGCCTGGATTTCCGGATCAAGGCGATAACTCATGACAACACTCCAAAAACGCAAAAGCCGCCGCCCGTTCCAGGGCAGCGGCAGGGTTCAAGACAAAGGTCAGAACAACGGCAAGGTATACGCCAGGATCACCCGGTTTTCATCCCGGCGTCCGGTGGCATCGCCTTGCAGCTGGACATTGCGCAGGCGCAGGGCAAGGTTCTTCAGCGGCCCGTCCTGCACGGTGTAGGTGATGTCGATATTGCGCTCCCACTCGCTGCCGTCCTCGCCCGCCACCTTGAAGTTGTCGCCCTTGACGTATCGGGCGAAGGCCACCAGCCCCGGCACGCCCAGCGAGGCGAAGTCGAGGTCGTAGCGCGCCTGCCAGGAGCGCTCCTGGGCCCGGTCGAAACGCAGCACCTGCACGGCGTTGGCTGCCGCTGGCAGGTCGGTGTCGTGGATGAACGGTAACGCGCTGTCACCGGCGTTGTACTGGTAACCGACGCGGAAGGTCTGCGGCCCGAGAGTGGCGCTGAGCATTCCGGAGGTCATGCGGCTGTCCAGCTTGCCGGCCTTCTCGGCGCCGGACTCACCGGTGTCGAGGTAGTTGAGCGTTCCGGACAGGTTCCAGTCACCGAGCTTCTGCGTATGGGTGACGGTAGCGAGGTTCTGCTGGTAGACATCCTCCAGCCGCCCGCCCCACAGCCCCGCCGACCATTGCGGGGTAATCCGCCAGGTGCCACCGAGGTAATTGAAGCGGTCGCTGAACACGCTGTAGTAGTTGCCCACCTGGATATCCCGGGCGCCTGCAAATTCACGCTGGTTGACCTGGCGCATCTGGCCGACGCTGAGGTCGAGGTTGTCGATCTCCTTTACATCGAGCATGGCGCCTTCGAAGAACTGCGGCAGCAGGCGCGCGTCGCCGGAGCTGACCAGGGGGATCTTCGGGAACAGCCCGCCCACCTTCAGCTCGCTCTTTGAATACTTGAACTTGAGCGCGGCAGTGGCTTCGGAAAACTCGTCCACCGAACGCGGATCGGCATTGCGCGGGCCGCCGGCACGGTCGTAGGCGCCCGGCAGCAAGGCAGTGCCACTGCGCGACGGTGAAGAGTCCAGCTTCAGGCCAAGCCCGGCGTAGAAGTCCACGCCCACGCCGATGGTACCCTCGGTGTAGCCCGATTCACCCTTGAGGATGAAGCCCTGGGCCCACTCCTCCAGCTTGGATTGCGCGGGCTTGGTGGAGTCGCGCAGGTCGTGGTTGTAGTAGAAGTTGCGCAGGGTCAGGTTGGCCTTGGCATCTTCGAAGAACGCCGCATGGGCGCCCAGCGGCGCCAGGCCCAGCAGCAGTGTCAGGGGTTTTGCCGAGCGAGCGAAGCCCGCCCCGTACGAGGATGATTTCATTGTTGTTGTTCTCTTTTTAGGGGTGATGGATCGGTAACGCGCTGCCGGGCTCAGCGCCCGTGCCAGATAAACGTCAGGGTCGTCTCCAGGGCCTCTCCCGGGGCCAGTTCATGGGTGCCGACCTCGGTCCACTCCGCTCTGGGGCGGTTGAAGGCGTCGGCCAGATGGGAAACCGGCTCCAGGCACAGGTAGCCCAGGCCTGCGGGGGCGAAGGCAACCATGTGGGTCAGATCGCTGTGCAGCTCCAGCGTACCCTGCGGATAGTCCACCTTTAGCTTGCCGTCCCAGCGCGACTGGTAATGGGCGACCGCCTCGCCGTTGTCGGCGGCGATCTGCAGGGTTTTCGGTGCGTCCAGGTAGCTGCCGGTAGCGAGGTAGTCGGCATCGATCTGCCATTCACGCCCGACCCGGTATTCCACGCGCATCCCGGGATGACGCTGGAAGTACGGATGCAGCCCGAGCCCGGCCGGCATCGGCGTCTCGCCCTGGTTGACAAGGCGCAGGGTGACCCGCAAGCGAGGGCCCTCCAGCGCAAATTCCTGCTCGGCACGAAACGCCCAGGGCCAGTGCTGGCCCTGGTAATCGCAGCGGATCAGCGCCCTGTCGGCTCCGGCGCTGACTACTTGCCATGGCTGGGTATGACTCACGCCATGCAGGGTGTGCGGCAAGGCCGCGTGGTGGGCCGGCAGACGATGCTCGACGCCGTTGAATGCCAGGCGCGCCTTACGGATGCGGTTGGAATAAGGAAACAGCGGATAGCCCCCGGCCCGCGGCCAGTCCAGCGGGTCGAAGGACTCACTGGTGATCGGCAGCAGCAACTCCAGCCCGTCCGCGCTGAGCGAAGCGATACGCCCGCCCCACGCCGGCAGCAAGGCCAGTTTCCAGATGGCGTTGTTCAGTTCGACACGTTGCATGACACCCTCCGTTACCCCGAAGCGGGCACGACAAGCCCCTGCCGCCACGCCGAAGCGTGGCGGAGGTTGAAAGCCAAAGGACGAGAAAGCCGCTCAGTTGCGGCGCAAGCGCTCGATCACCTGCTGATCGATGTCCAGCCCCAGGCCCGCGCCTTGCGGGATCTGCAACTGGTTGCCGCTGCGCAGCGACTCCACCGGATATAGCCAGCCTGCCGGCTCGACGAACAGGTATTCCACCTGCGGCACCCACGGCTGGACAGCCGCCAGGTGCAGGGTGGCGATCAGGCCGGGGCCGAAGTACGGGCAGTGCGGCAGCACCACCGCGTCGCGCTGGCGCGCCAGTTCGCCGATGCGCAGGCATTCGGAAATACCGCCGACCTTGGTCACGCTGGGCTGGATCGAATCCACCGCGCCCGTCGCCAGGGCCTGTTCGAACTGCACTGCAGTGCACCAGTTCTCCCCCGCCGACAACGGCACTCCCTGCCCGCGCAGGCTGGCCAGGGTCGCGAAGTCTTCCGGCGGGAAGATAGGTTCTTCCAGCCACGCCAGCTTGAGGTCACGCAGTGCCGGCAGCCAGTCGCGGGTGTCGCTGACCTTCCAGCCGCAGTTGACGTCGGTGGCCAGCGGCACGTCGTCGCCGATGGCGCGGCGGCAGGCGGCGATCTCGTCGACCGTGACTTCATGCAGCTTGATATCGCTGAAGCCAATTTCCAGGGCCTTTTCGCAAATGGCCGGCGCCACCTCGTTGTCGGAATAGCGGACCAGGCTGGCATAGGCCGGCACACTCTCGCGCACCGCCTCGCCGAGCAGGCGATGCAGCGGCAGGTTGCGCCGGCGCGCCGCCAGGTCCCATAGGGCGATATCGATGCCGGAGATGGCGAACATGGTCACGCCATAGCGCCCGAACAGGTGCAGGCGCAATTGCAGCTCCTGGTTGAACGCGGCGATATCGGTGATCTCACGGTTCAGCAGCAGCGGCGTGATCAAACGGTCTATCAGGGCCTTGGTGGCGTTGGCGACGAAGTAGCCGAAGGCCTCGCCCCAGCCGACATTGCCGTGCTCGTCCTCGATGCGGACCAGCACGTTTTCCAGGGT
Source organism: Pseudomonas sp. GD04058 (assembly GCF_029836855.1). Lineage (NCBI taxonomy): Bacteria > Pseudomonadati > Pseudomonadota > Gammaproteobacteria > Pseudomonadales > Pseudomonadaceae > Pseudomonas > Pseudomonas sp. GD04058. Next base: position 161,362 of record NZ_JAOECN010000010.1, on the reverse strand, counting down.
GTTCCAGGTGGTCGGGGTGATGCCCTGGCCCTTGCCACCATCATGGAACGGGATTTCCACGATCTGCGTGTCGATGCGGACGATCTTCATTGCGGGTTCTCCAGCAGCGAAGCCAGGGGCACGCCGGCGTACGCACCGCCGACATGGTCGCGGCCCGAGCCTTCCGCGGCCATGGTTTCATAGGGCAGATAGTTGTCGGCCAGATGCTCGCCGGCATTGTCCTGGGGCTGATAGCCGAGGGCACGGGCGCGGTTGTTGTGGAACAGCGGATTGGGGCTTTCCGAGACGCCATAGACGATCTCGTTGCGCACCTCGGGGTGTTCCAGGCCGATCAGCATGAGCTGGGCCAGGTCGCGGGCGCTGGTCCACATGCGCAGGCGACGGGCGTCGGAAACCTTGGGGTCGGCATTGCCGATCCGCACGATGAAGGTCGCCACTTCGCTGCGCAGGGAGAAGGTGGTGCAGGCCGCTTCACCGAACACCTTGCTCAGCGCGTAGTAGCTGTCCGGGGCCACCGGCATGTCGTCGAAAAACTCGGCCCGGTCGCTGCGGTACTGGCCCAGCACATGGTGGCTGCTGGCGAAGACGAAACGCTTCACGCCATAACGCTGCGCCGCTTCCAGCAGGTACAAGGTGCCGTGGTAGTTGGGCTCGACGGTGCTGTTGAAGTGGATGTCGGTGCCATGGGCACAGGCCAGGTGGAGGATGCCATCGACCCCGTCCACCGCGCGCTGCACACAGGCCGGGTCGGTGAGGTCGCCGACCACCGCGGTCTCGCCCTCGTGCAGGTCCGCGACTGCCTGGCGGTCGAGCAGGCGCAGGCTGTAGCGCTGGCGCAGGAAGGGCCGCAGGGCGGTCCCGACGATACCGGCGGCGCCGGTGACAAGAAGCGTAGGCATAGCGAATTCCTGAAATCCTGGTAATTGCACAAGCGGGTTGCGGCCCGCAGGCCGCGTTTTACTATCAGGCTGCCGCGACCACGGCGTCGCGCTTGACCGGCGCCTTGCCGACGAAGAACGCTACGATCAGCGCTCCCAGCACACCGAGGCCGCCGGCCAGGGCGAAGCCGCTGCCGTAGGTGCCGGTGGCCTGGATGATAAAGCCGGTCACGGTCGGCGCTACGATCCCGGAGAGGTTGGCCAGGCCGTGCATGAAGCCGCCGGCAGTGCCCACCTGGTGATCCGGCACCGCGTCCTGGATCAGCGACCAATAGGCCGGTGCGGTGAGCATCAGGAAGCCGATGGCCACGGTCATCACCGCCACCGTGCTGGTGACGCTCTCGACCCGTCCGGTCAGGACGATGCACACCGCCGCCACCAGCAGGCAGGTAACCAGCACCACCTTGCGCGAGAACAGCTGCTTGCCGGTGCGCTTGAACACCCAGTCGATCAGCAGGCCGCCGCAGACGAAGCCGACCGTACCCACGAGCCATGGCAGCGCGGTGACGATGCTCATGGACTTGAGGTCGATGCCCTTGGCGTCGATCAGGTAGCTGGGGAACCAGGTCATGAAGAAGTACAGGATGTAGTTGTAACAGAACAGCGAGACACCGGTGACCAGCACCGACCGTTGCAAGATGATCTGCAGCACCGGGGTGCGCGGGGCCTGCTCGGCGGTCATGACCGGGGCAACGCGGCCTTCATTGATTTCGGCCAGTTCTTCCGGCGAGACCTTGGCGTGTTCCTGCGGTGTCGAGGTCGCCAGGCGATACCAGGCGATGGCCCAGAGCACGCCGACCACCGCGATCACCACAAAGGCCACGCGCCAGCCCAGCCACAGCGCCAGGAAACCGACGATCGGGCCGGCCAGCGCACCGCCCAACGGGCCGCCGGCCTGGTTGATGCCGATGGCGCGGGCGCGTTCCTTGATCGGGAACCAGCTGTTGACGGTCTTGTTCGCGGTGGTCGAAACCGGGCCTTCACCTACCCCGAACAGGGCGCGAACGATCAGCAGCGACCAGAAGTTGAAGGCCAGCGCGGTGGAACCGCAAAGCACCGACCAGAAGCTCATGGACCAGGTCAGGACCTTCTTCGGCCCGAAGCGGTCGGCCAGGTAACCGCCGACGAAGCAGAACAGTGCATAGCCGAAGAAGAAGCTGCTGAAGATCATGCCTTTTTCGGCAGGGGTCAGATGGTATTCCTGGGTAATGAAGGGCATGGCGATGGACAGTGCGGCCCGATCGACATAGTTGATGATCATGGCGATGAACAGCATCGTCAGGATCGTCCAGCGGTAATTCTTTTTCTTGTTCATGTACGTCTCCGTCCGGCGCCAGTAGCGAACCGGATCTTGTTGTTATAGCGCCGGACCCCAGGCAGGGTCCGGCTGCCTGTCGGGTCTAGACGCTGTAATCCACTGCCACCCACTCGAAGTACTGCTTGAGCTCCGCGACCAGTGCCTGGTGCGCGGGGTGTGGCAGGTACCGCTCTACCGCGGCGGCATCGTCGAAGCCCGAGTCGAGGATGTAGTCCCAGCAGATGGGGCGATCCAGCTCGTTGGCGGCGACGGTCCAGTCACGGATGAAATCGATCTCCTGATCGAGGTCGCGCATGCGCGCGACCAGGCGTTGCTCCAGTTCCGGCTGCCGCTCGACCTCGGCGAGGCGGCGAAACAACACGACGTGACGCATCATGGCGCTGCCCTCCCCTTAGCCCAGCGTCCACGCCGGCGCGTCCTGCAACGCGACCGGACGCAGGAAGCGCTCCAGCGCGGCGTAGCCGACCGAGGTGGTTTGCGGGGTGGTGGACGACGGCCAGGGCCCGCCATGCTGCTGGGCGTGGCACACCGCGACACCGGTCGGCACACCGCCGAACAGCACGCGCCCGGAGATCCTCTCGGCCGCACGAACCAACTGGCGATTGTCATCGCTGGCCTGCTCGGCACCCCATAGGGTGGTGGTCAGGCTGCCGCCGACGGCCTCCAGCACAGCCACCACTTCGGCAACCGAAGCGGCACGCACCAGCAGCGCCGCGGGGCCGAACATCTCCTCGCGCAGATGGGCATTGGCGATGAACGCCGCCGCATCGGTGCTGAACAGGCGCGGCGCCGGGCCGGCCCCATCGGCCGCCGGGGTGAACACGGCATCGGCATTTGCGGCCACGGTGGCAGCAGCCGCGTCGAAGCCCTGGCGCATGCCGGCGGTGAGCATACGGTGCGTGGCGATCGGCGCAATGGCCTCGGCCAGCTGGGCGACGAAACGCTCGCTGTGGGGCGAGTCCAGCAGCACGATCAGGCCGGGGCTGGTGCAGAACTGTCCGCAGCCGAGGGTAATCGAGGCGGCCAGCGTTTTCGCCAGGCCTTCGCTGTCTTTTTCCAGGGCGGCAGGCAGGGCCACCAGCGGGTTGATCGAACCCAGCTCGCCGAAGAACGGCACCGGACGCGGACGCTCATTGGCCGCCTGCCACAGGGCCTTGCCACCCTGGTAGGAGCCGGTGAAGGCGACGGCGGCAATGCCCGGATGCTGCACCAGGTAGGTACCGCCAGCACGGGAGGTGGCTTCGACCAGGGTCAGCAGGCCTTCCGGCAGGCCCTGCTGGCGAACCACACCGGCCGCCAGTTCGTATACCGCACGGGACAGCTCCGGGTGACCGGAATGCGCCTTGACCACCACCGGGCAACCGGCGGCCAGGGCCGAGGAGGTATCACCACCCAGCACCGAGAAGGCGAACGGGAAGTTGCTCGCCGAGAACATGGCGACCGGACCAAGTGCACGCTGCACCCGCACCAGCGCCGGACGCCCGGCAGGCGGTGCGCCGGCCACGGCATCGCTGACCACCTGGCGATACGGCACGCCCGCTTCCACCTCGCTGGCGAAACCGCGCAACTGGAAGGCGGTGCGGGCCACTTCGCCCTTCAGGCGGCCTTCGCCCAGGCCACTTTCACGGTCGGCAATGGCGACCAGTTCGGCCTGCCGGTCTTCCAGCGCGGTAGCCAGGCCATTGAGCAGCGCAGCGCGCACGGCGGCCGGGGACTCGGCCCAGAAGTCGGCGGCGGCAACGGCCTTGGCGACCACCTGGTCGATCAGCGCCAGGGACGGATCATGTTGAATATTCATTGAACGCTTCCTTCAGCGGGCCTTGGGTTCAAGGTGATAACCGCGGCCGGTGTAGTCGAAGTCCACCAGCTCGTTGATCGCCACGTCCTTGTCCGCCGGCGAGGCGTAGTAGGCGCGGATCTCGCGGATCAGGCCGCTTTCCTCGTCGAAGACGTACCACTCGTCACCGCGCAGCGCGGTGCCCGGCTTGCTCTTCCAGTGGGTCCACTCGATCACCGCTTCATTACTGTCGTGGCTGACCAGGATCTTCTCGATGGTCCACTGCGAGCCCAGGTTCTCCACGCACCACACCCACTTGCGGGCGATGGTGTCGGCCGTGCGCCAGGGCACTTCCGGCAGGCCGGCGGGGAAGTAATGCACGGCGTCCGGGGTGAAGCAGGACACCAGCTTGTCGTAGTCGCCCTCGTTGCAGGCGTCGAAGTAACGGCGGATCAGTTGCGCGTGCTTGTGCTCGGCCACGGCTCAGGCCTCCTTCTTATCGATGATCGAGGGGATCGCCGGACGGCCGTTGGCGACCCAGGCGTGGTAGTCGGAGACCGAGGCCGGGCTCGGCGGGTAGACGCCCCACAGCGGCTCGCCCGAGGCGATGCGCATGGCCAGGTAGTGCTCGATGTCGTCCTGCACGCTGCACACCTCGGCCAGCTCCTCGGCCAGGTGCGCGGGGACCACCGTCAGGCCATCGGCATCGCCGACGATGATGTCGCCCGGATACACGGCGACGCCGGCACAGCCGATCGGCACCTGCAGGTCGGCGACGTGGTGATAGGAAATGCGCGTGGTGGCGGTGATCTCGCGGGCATAGGCCGGCAGGTTCATGGCAGCGATCTCGCTACCGTCGCGCAGTGCCCCATCGGTGACGATGGCCTTGGCGCCACGTGCTAGCAGGCGGGTCACCAGGATATTGCCGGCGGAGGCTGCGGCTGGGTCGTTGCGGCTGTCGATTACCAATACGTCGCCAGACTGCACCTGCTCCACACCAACCCATTGCAGGTTGTCGTCGTTGGGCTTGGTGGTCATGGTCTGGTAGGTGTCGATGTCTTCACGGGCAGGAATGAAGCGCATGGTGAAGGCGCGCCCGGCGAACGGCTGGGTGTCGCGGGTCATGGCGCGCAGGCCGACCAGCGCCGGCTGGCGGAAGCCGCGCTTGAACAGCTGGGTGGTCAGCGAACCGCTACTGCACGCGGCCAGCTTGGCCAGGGTGGCGTCGCTGACTTCGACGCGCTTGCCCGAGGCGCTTTCGTGGGCATCGGCATAGGTATGGATGACGGACATTCTTATAGGTTCTCCAGGCGGATTCATCCGATGGGTGGCCGACGTCATTCCCACCATGTGGAACAAGCGCCGGCTTCAACCCCCGTTGAGGCCGATTCTATGGGGGAAAGTCCCAGCAAAAAGGGGCAGAATCGGTGTCACAGCCGTTCCGTTCCAACTGATGGGAATAACCGATGAAACCAGGTGAAGGCACCGCCGCCCTTGAAAAGGCCCTCGACGTGCTCCAGGCCGTGGGCGCCATGCCCAGCGGTATAAGCCAGGCGCAACTGGCCGCCCAGGTGCCACTGCCGCGCACCACCCTGTACCGCATCCTCGCCACCCTGGTGGAGCGCGGGATGATCCGCCGCGATCCGACGCGCAAGGTCTACCGCCTGGGCTTCAACTACCTGGAGATGGTGCGCAATGCCTACCTGGAGCCGGACCTGGTAGCGGCGGCCAGCGAGGAACTGCGCGCCCTGCGCGACCTGACCGGGGAGACTTCGTACCTGGCGGTACTCGACGGCAACCAGGTGCTGTCCCTGGAGCGCTGTGATGGCGCCCATACCCAGCGCTCGGCGGCCAGCCTTGGCCAGGGCAAGCCGGTGTACTGCACCGGCCAGGGCAAGGCGATTCTCTCGGCGCTGTCGGCCACGGCACGGGACGAGATCCTCAAGGGCGTGGTAATGGAGCCGCTCACTCCGCTGACCATCACCGACCGCCGCCGATTGCTGGCCGAGCTGCAGATTACCCGCGCCCGCGGCTATGCCCTCGACGACGAAGAAATCCGCCTCGGCGTGCGCTGTGTGGCGGCGCCGATCATCGACAAGCAGGGTGTGGTGCGTGGTGCGTTGAGCGTGGCCGGGCCGGCCTATCGCCTGACCCTGGAGCGCCTGACCCTGCTCGGCCCGGAGCTGGCGGATGCGGCACGGCGGGTGGGCGAGCAGTTGCGCCCGGAAACCACCCAGCGGCCGTCGGGTGCCTTGAACGTGCTGCCGGCGCCCTGGTCGTTCCATGGCGCCTTTCCGCGCTGGCATGCCGCGAGCGGCCTGCTCTACTGGGCCGACACTCTGGCCCCGGCAATCCATTGCTGGGACGGACGAACCAGCCGCCTGCTGACCCGTCTGGACATGCCGGTGCGAGCCATGGAGCTGCACCGCGACGGCTTGCTGGTGGCCCAGGCCGGGGGCTGGTCGTTGGTGGATTGGGAAGGAAACGAGCATCCGATGCAGGATGTACTGGGCAGTCGCTTGCTCGCCTTGGCCGGGCATCCATCCGGCACCCTTTGGGCCTGTGCACGCACGGCCAGCGGTTGCCTGATCGGCGAGATGAGCAACGAGGGCGAGTTGCGTCATGGCTGGGCGCTGAGCGAGCAGATCAGCGGTTTTCGCTGGGATGCCAGTGGCAGCGCGGTGTATGCGATCGCGCCGGAGACCGGGGCTATCCTGCGCTTGCAACCGGGGAGCACGGTGGTGCGGCGCTTGGCGTCGCTGCCTCGGGGTGGCGGTAGCCTCAGCGGGCTGGCGCTGGATGCACAGGGTGGGGTCTGGACTACCCAGCGTGATGGCTGGAGCCTGGCGCGCTTCGATGCCGAAGGGAACCTGGAGCGGATGATCGGGTTGCCGGTGCCCTGCCCTACGGATCTGTGTTTTGGCGGGGATGGGATGCGGACGCTGTTCATAACCAGTGCGCGGCAGGAATTGAAGCTGGAGGTGCTGGGGAGTGCGCCGGATTCGGGGGGTGTGTTGCAGGTGGAAACCGAGGTGGGTGGGCAGGTTGTGGGTGGGATCAACAGGTTTCCTTGACCTTCCGGGCCTCATCGCTGGCAAGCCAGCTCCCACAAGTCAGCGGTGCACACGATCCCTGTGGGAGCTGGCTTGCCAGCGATGAGGCCCTCAGGAACAACAGCAAAATGGAATTAACAAATGCAAATTCATTATTTCTGGTTCTAAGAGCAAACCAGTAGTCTCCCTCTCATGGCCCCCTGCTCCAGACAAGGAATACTCCATGAGCCACGCCGCCACCATTCTCGATTTCACCCTGCACCGCAAACGCAAGCTGGCTCAACAACAAGGTCGTCTGCTGTGGGCGATGTATGCGCAGCAGGCCGGCTTTGCCGCCAGCCCGGAGAACGTCGCCATCACCTCATCGAAAACACCGCGCCAGGCGTAATGGCATGACCACGCCCACCCGCTTTCTGATCACCTCCGACGAACCGCCTTTTGCCTTGCCCGACGCCGTCACCCAGGAAGACGACGGCATCGGCCAGCGGGTCGCCAGCAATCTCCAGCGCCTGCGCGCCAAGCGCCAACTGTCCCTCGACGCCCTGGCCCGGGCCAGCGGCGTCAGCCGGGCGATGCTGGCTCAGGTCGAATCCGGGCGCAGCGTGCCGTCGATCCGTGTGCTGTGCAAGATCGCCCGGGGCTTGAAAGTGTCGGTGGCGGCGTTTCTGGATCAGCGCGAATGCGCCGGGGTCACGGTGCTGCCGGCGCGCGACAGCAAGCGTCTGGTCAGTGCTACTGGAGCTTTCGTCAGTCGAGCGCTGTTTCCGGTGGATGTACCGCAACAGTCCGAATTCTATGAATTGCGCATCAGCCCGTTGGGCGAGGAGCACTCCGCCGGACATGGCCCGGGCGTGCGGGAGAACCTAGTGGTGGCCCAGGGTGCGCTGGAGATCAGCGTCAATGACGAGCGTTTCCTGCTGTCGACCGGCGATTCCATCGTCTTCTACGCCGACCAGCCCCACCGCTATCGCAATCCGGTGGACAGCGAAGCGGTGGCGTACCTGGTGGTGACCCATCCCGAGAGCCGGGACTGAGTCACCCGCCCATCAGCAGGTGCAGCACATCATCGGCATGCCGTTGCAGCTCATCATCATCGGCATGCTGCAGTCGTTCATCATCTTCATCATCAGCATGCAGCAGCTGTTCATCATCTCCATGCTCATGCCGGCCATCGGCATCATCTTGCAGGTCATGCCGTCGGCCATGACGGTGCACTCCATCATGCATTTCATCATCGGCATCATCATGCCGTTCATGGGCATCATCGGCATGGTCATCTGATTGCAGCCCATGAGCATCAGGTTGCCGCACTGCATCATCATCGGCATGCCGCAGTTCATCATCATCTGCATCATTTCCGCGCTGTTGCGGAACATCGCCATGTCCATGCCGGCGGCAGGCTTCATGGTGCACATCATGCCGTCGTCGACCATCTTGCAGGTCATCGTGGCCATCATCATCGGCATGCCGGTCATTGGCATCATCGGCATGGTGGCGTTCATCATCGGCATCTGCATTGCGTTCATCATGGTGAAGTCCTTGTTCAAAGTGACGAGAAGAGATGGATGCAGATTCTAGGGATCGGCCACGAGGCGGCAAGATGGCGGAAAAACAGCGGCTGGCGGTGCGACGACGGGCAAACAGGACGCTTTGGCAACTCCATCCAATGCAATAATGACTATCCGTATAACATTGCAGCCATAACTGGCATCCAGACTGGAAAAACGACGCAATGGATATCGCCAGATGATCCATGCTCATAACCGCCATGCATATTCGGTCTAAGCCGCCGTGAAATAATCGCCGGTGGCGGCTCTTCACCCGCTGGCGGATCACGGCTAACCTTGGCGACCGGTCTTTTGGAATCCCCTGTCACGATGGAAATCTCTGCCCCTCAACCTGCGGCCAACGGCAAGGACAACGCCGGCGGACGCGTCCAGGTCATCGACCGCTCGATCGTCCTCCTGCGTGCCCTCGCCAACCTCAAGCACGGCGCCAGCGCCCTGGACCTGGCACGGCAGACCGGCATCGAACGCTCCACCATCCACCGACTGCTCAAGACCCTCACCTACTGGGGCCTGATCGAATCCCGCGGGGCCACCTACCATATCGGCCCGGAAAGCCTGATCTATTCCGCCGCCTACCTGAACCGCCTGAACCTGCGCCGCCTGGCCCTGCCCTATGCCATCGAATTGCAGCGGGTGATCGGCGAACGGCCGGCGATCGTCTCGCTGTCGGTGCCGGTGGGGGACCAGGTGGTGCTGATCGAGCGCATGTGGACGCCAGCCACGCCGTTGAATGTGATCGTGGACCTGGCGGATCAGTTTCCGATCGAGGGCAGCCCCAGCGGCCGGGCGGTACTGGCGACCTACAGCGAAGCGATGGCGCTTGGAGTGCTCGGGGAAGAGCGCTATGCCAAGGCGCTGCCGGGGTTGCAGTTGATCCACAGCCAGCAGGACTTCGCCTTCGGGCATGGCGAGTTCAAGCCGGGGCTGTCGTCGGTGGCGTTTCCGATCCGCCTCGCGGGCGGGCAGGCGCTGGGAGCGGTGGTGGTGGCCGGGCTGGATATGGAGGAAGAGACCCATCCCGGGTCGGCGCTGGCAGCCCATGTGCGGCGGGCTTGTGAGGGGATTGCGGCGCAGTTGGGGAATCTCTAGCCCTGCCTTGTTTATTAGGAGCACATCGAATGAACAGCGATCATAAAACCCGTGAGGCTTTGGTAGATGTAGATACTGGTCAGGTCGTTGACCACCGCCTCGTTCAGGACTGGGCAAATAGTCTCAGCACTTGCTGCCCCAAACCTGTTCCTCATTTCGAAACCAGCGAAAACGCAGCAAGCCGGGGTGATCAACCCGTTTAGTTTCGCGTCGTTGCCAATGGCCTCATCGCTGGCAAGCCAGCTCCCACAGGAATCGCATGCACCGCGGACCCTGTGGGAGCTGGCTTGCCAGCGATGGGGCCTGAAAGATCAACGCATGTCAGCCCCCAGCACCGCCAACAACCGGTTGCGCTGCACCTTCCCATAATGCGAACGCGGCAGCTCCTCAATGAAGTGCACCTGCCTCGGCACCTTGTAGCGCGATAGCAAACCGCGGCAGTGCTCCAGAAGCTCTTCCACCGTCACCACGGCGCCAGGCTCCAGGACCAGGGCCGCACACACCTGCTCCCCCCACTCCAGGTCCGCCCTGCCGAATACATGAGCCTCGCGCACCGCGGCATGGCTGAGCAATGTCTGCTCCACCTCCCCCGGCTGCACCGATTTGCCGCCGCTGCGGATGATGTCCTTGCAGCGCCCGAGCACTTCCAGCAGCCCATCAGGGCGGATTCGTCCCAGGTCGCCGCTGCGCAACCAGCCGTCCACCAGCACCTCACCGGTAAGACCCGGCTGCTGCCAGTAGCCCGCCATCAACTGCGGCCCGGCCAGCAGGATTTCGCCGATACCGCGCTCATCCACCCGGTCGATCCTGACCGCCGCCGAGAACAGCGAACGCCCGACCACGCCTTCGGCGCTTTCGCCGGACGCACGCAGCGCAACCATTTGCGCTGCGGACAGGTAGCAGCTCCAGGGGGCTTCGGTCATGCCGTAGAGCACCGCGATGCGCCCGGCGAACAGGCTGAACGACCCCTCAAGTACCTCGCCGGTCAAGGCCGCCGCGCCAATGTCCAGGCTCTTGAAGCAAGGCAGCTCAGCCGGCGCATTGCCGTTCTCACGCAACAACCGCAGCAACTGGGTCGGCACCAGCGAACTGAACGCCACCCGATACTCGCGCAGCGAATCCAGGAACTGCTTGCTGTCGAAGCGACCACCCAGCACCACCTCGCCACCCGCAAGCAGATGCGCCAGTACCGCCACCGCCGCGATCGGCCACAGCGGCCGCACATTCAGCAGAACATCCCCCGGCAGCGCACCACGGCCCATGACCACGTTCTGCAACACTGCGCAGAGGCTGGCATGCCGGTGCATCACCGCCTTGGGCAGGCCGGTGGTGCCGCCGGTGTAGTTGAGCGAGGCCAGGGACTGTGCCGGCTGGGCGGCGCGAACAGGCAAGGGTGATGCGCAACCGACCGTCAGCGAAGCCAGGTGCCGACACTCGACGCCCTCCCCGCGCAACGCCTCGGCCACCCCCGAATACGCCGAGGAAAACAGCAGCAACGCAGCCCCGGCATCGCGCAACTGGGCCAGCAATTCGCCCTGGGACAAGGCCGGGTCCAGCGGCACCCGCACGCGCCCGTTAGCCATGCAGCCATAATCGGCGATCAGGTAATCGACACTGGCATCGGCCAGCAGCGCCACCCGCGCCCCTGGCTCGATACCCAGGTCGTCCAGGGCCAGGCCGAACGCCGTCAGTGCCTGGTCCAGTTGCGCGAAGGACAGGCGCCGCCCGGTAGCCGGCTCGTGCAGCGCCGACGCCTCCGGCCATTTGCCTGCGGCCTGGCCCAGCAGGGTACTGATATCCATGCTTACCACCCGCTCAGGACGATGCGTCCATTGACCAGCCGCGATTCCAGCAGCGCATGGGCTTCACCCGCCTGCGGGAAGGGCATGACCCGGTCGATCAATGGCCGTACCTGCCCGCCATGGATCAGCGCCAATGCCGTGCGCAACTGCTCCAGGGTCGCACTGCCCGAGCCTTGCAGCTTCAACCTGCGCCCGATCAGCAGCCCGGGATTCACCGGTACGCTGCCCGGCTCGACATTGCCCAGCACCACCACGCGACCGCCCAGGGTCATGCTGCGCAGGGTGTCTTCCAGCGTGTGCCCGAGGTTTTCCATGGCTACATCGACGCCGCGCTTGCCGGTCAGCTTCCACACCTCGGCGCTATAGCCGCCGGCAGAAACCACCACCTCATGGGCCCCCAGCTGGTGCAGGAACTCACGCTTGGCCTCGCTCCCGGTCACCGCGATCACCCGCGCCCCCAGGGCCCGGGCCAACTGGATCTGATGCGCCCCCAGACCGCCACTGGCGCCATTGATCAGCACCGTCTCGCCGGGCTGTAATCCGGCTTCCCCATACAGCGCGCGAACGCTGGTAGCGATCGGGCAGGACGCCAGCGCGGCGAGCGCGTAGTCCAGCCCTTCGGGCAATTCGACCGCGGAAATCGCCGGGATCCGCAGGTATTCGGCGTAGGCGCCCTCGGTATCCACCGACGGCAGGCCCAGGGCGCGGCACAGGTCCTGACGCCCGCGCAGGCAGTCGCGGCATTGCCCACAGAAACGTCGTTGATAGACCACCACCCGCGAGCCGACCTTGAGCTGCAATACGCCGGCGCCGACCTCGACCACCTCCCCGGCCACTTCATGCCCCAGCACCACCCCGGTATGGGCCCCCGGCAGTTGCCCGGCGCGGTGCAGCAGATCGTGATGGCAGACTCCGGCAGCGTGCACCCGCACCAGCACTTCTCCCGGCCCGGCCTGTGGCGTCGGAACCTCTTCGAGTTGCAACTGTTCCGGCCCGCCGAAGGCCTTAAGTACTATCGCTTTCATTTTTTATAACCATTTGAGAGGAATACAAAACATGTTCGTATAACAAACATGTTGTTTGCATTATGAACATACATTAAGTTTTCCCCACTTCGACGCGATGCCGCAAGAGGCAAAACGTCTTTCTTTCACCCGCAGCGAAAATCGTAATGACAGTCGACTACCAACCCCTTGGCGATGGCGTGGTGCAGATCACCCTGAACCGCCCCGAGCGTCTGAATGCCCTGGATGGCCAGGCCAAGCGCGAACTGGCCGAGGCCTGGGCACGTGCCGCCGCAGACCAACAGGCGCGGGCCATCGTGCTGCGCGGCGACGGCGACAAGGCCTTCTGCGCCGGCTCCGACCTCAAGGAAATCCAGGCCACCGGCGAAGCCGTGGCCAGCGCCCTGCTTGCCCGCGCCCTGCCCGATGTCGGCCTGGACCTGAACAAACCGGTAGTTGCCGCCTTGCACGGCCACACCCTGGGCCTGGGCATCAGCCTGGCGATCCACTGCGATTTCCGCATCGCCCGCCCGGACACCCGTTTCAGCTTCCCGGAAGTGCGCCACGGCATGCTTTCCGGCTTCAGCGCGATCACCCTGCCCAGCCTGATCGGCGAGGCGGCGGCCCTGGACATCATGCTCAGTGCCCGCAGCTTCGATGCCGAAGAGGCCCTGGCCCTGGGCCTGATCAACCGTATTGCGCAGGACCCGCACGCCGCCGCCATCGAACTGGCGACACAACTGGCCGGACATTCGGCCAAGGCCATGGAATGGAGCAAGACCCTGCTGCTGGCCGACCGCAAGCGTCGCCTGCAACAACACATGGCGCTGGTCGACCAGGCCCGACAGGACGTCATGCTGTACCGATAACCAAAAGCCCAACACTTAAAAGCCTCGCCAGTACTGTCAGGAACACCCACCACCAGGAATGGACAGCGGCCCCCGATCCCGGAGCCTCACCATGTCTCGCCCCATTCTTTTCCAGCCAAGGCTCAACCTGCTGACCGCAGGCATCCTCGGCTTGTGCGTCGCGCCCCTGGCCAGCGCCGCCGATACCAGCAGCACCGACACCGCCCTGCAGACGGTAGTGGTCACCGGTGCCCGCGACAGCGGTCGCACCGTGGCCAAGAGCCTGGCGCCGATCGATGTGATCAGCGCCGACGACCTGGCCCGGTCCGGCAAGCAGAACCTGCGCGACGCCCTCGCCGCCAGCGTGCCGTCCTATACCAATGCCGCAGGTTTTACCGGCGGTACCGGGCTGTCGGTGAAGTCCGCGACCCTGCGTGGCCTGGGTGGTAACCATGTGCTGGTGCTGGTCAACGGCAAGCGCCGGCACAACACGTCGCTGATCTTCGTGCAGACCGCCGCCAGTTCCAGCGGCCAGTCGCCGGCCGACCTCGACCTGATCCCGATCAGCGCCGTGGACCATGTGGAAGTGCTGCGCGACGGCGCCGCCGCGCAATACGGTTCGGACGCCATCGCCGGGGTGATCAACATCATCCTCAAGGACAACAAGTCCGGCGGCAGCGCCAGTGCGTTGTATGGCCAGTACGAGAACCGCATCGGTGGCAAGGGCAACTTCGGTGCCCGTGGCCAGGGCCAGATCAACCAGGGCTTCGAGCTGCCCAACGACGGTTTCTTCAGCCTCAGCGCCGATATCGGCATCCAGGAAAGCTCTAACGTCGCCGGCGCCGTGCCGGAGCGCACGCGCATCTATTTCCCGGTCAATGGTGCCGCCGACCCGCGCGAAAACGGCGAAAGCCGCTACCGCCAGCAACTCGGCCAGCCGCGCTCGCAAACCTACAACTTCGGCTACAACGCCGAGTTGCCGCTGAACGACCAGGTCAGCCTGTATTCCTTCTCTACCCTCAGCCACCGCAACTCCACCAGTTGGGGCACCTACCGCACCGCCAACTCGCCGCAGAACATCGTCTCGGTGTACCCGGACGGCTTCTCGCCGCGCTTCGTGGTGGAAGAGGACGACTTCCAGACCGTGATCGGCCTGCGCAACGAGAACGTGCTGGGCTGGAAGCTGGACCTGAGCACCAGCTACGGCTACAACGACGCCAACACCCGCAACGAGAAGTCGCTGAACCCGTCCCTCGGCCCGGACAGCCCGCGCAACATGGACGGCGGCCATCTGATCGCCAGCCAGTGGACCAACAACCTCGACCTGACCCGCGCCTTCGACACCGGGCTGTTCGCCAAGCCGCTGAACGTCTCCACCGGCCTGGAGTTCCGCCGTGACGGGTTCGAGATCGAGGACGGCGAATATGCCTCCTACGCCGATGGCGGCTACGTGTTCCCGGCCGGCCACCCGCTCGCCGGCCAGCGCCCGAACCCTGGCGCACCGGGCCTGGTCGGCTTCACCCCGGCCGATGCGCACAACTATTCGCGGACCAACACCGCCGGCTACATCGACCTGAGCCAGAGCCTCACCGAGCAGTGGGACGTCAGCCTGGCCGGGCGCTTCGAGCACTACAGCGACTTCGGCGACACCGCCAGCGGCAAGCTCTCCACACGCTATGCCTTCACCCCGCAGTTCGCCGTGCGCGGCACCATCAGCAACGGCTTCCGCGCGCCGTCGCTGCAACAGCAGTACTACTCGTCATCGCTGACCGCCTGGCGTACCAGCCCGCTGACCGGGGTGCTGGAACAGGCCACCACCCGCTACGTAACCGTGGACGACGCGGCCGGCCGCGCCCTGGGTGCCAAGGACCTGAAGCCGGAAAAATCCATGAACTACAGCCTCGGCTTCGTCGCCACGCCGACCGAGAACCTGGATATCACCGTCGACCTGTACCAGATCGATATCAAGGACCGCATCCTGCAGACCAGCAACCTGCAAGGCACCGCCGTGTCCAACATCCTCGCCGCCAATGGCCTGGACCCGAACCAGATCGTCTCCTACTTCGGCAACCTGGCCGACACCCGCACCCGCGGCATCGACCTGGTCGCCGACTACCGCTACGACCTCGGCGAATACGGCAAGACCAAGTGGACCCTGCTGAGCAACCAGAGCCTGCAGACCATCGAGAAGATCAAGGAACCCGATGCCCTTGCCGGCACCGGCGTGACCGCCGTCGGCCGCGACCGCCAGGGCAACCTGACCAGTGCCTATCCGAAGAACGTCACCTCGCTGACCGCCGCCTGGCAACTGGGCGACTTCGACGTCACCCTCAAGGGCACGCGCTATTCCAAGGTCACCGGGCGCAACCAGATCTCCGCCAGCCGCGACGAGGAAATCCGCCCGGCGTTCATCACCGACCTGAGCCTGGGCTACTGGCTGAGCGATTCGGTCAAGGTGACCGTCGGCGGGGAAAACATCTTCGACCGCCGGCCACAGCAACTGAACGCCGAAGCCAAGCGCTTCTACTTCTTCCCCACCGACGACCCGACCTACAGCTGGTACTCGCCGTACGGCCTGGAAGGCGCGTACTTCTTCGGCAAAGTCGACGTGAGCTGGTAACCCGCGATGAACAGCCTGTCTGCAACCACCGACGCCGCGCCTGCGGCGTCGGCACCGAGCTTCGACCAGCGCCTGTACCGCAAGCTGGCCTGGCGCATCATGCCGTTCCTGTTCCTGTGCTTCGTGCTCAACTGGCTGGACCGGGTCAACATCAGCTTCGCCCACTTGCAGTTCAAGGCCGACCTGAACATCAGCGACGCCACCTTCGGCATCATCGTCGGGGTGTTTTCCATCGGCTACCTGCTGTTCGAGATCCCCAGCAACCTGTTGCTGGAGAAGTTCGGGGCGAAGAAGACCATGACCCGGATCATGATCCTCTGGGGCCTGGTCACCATCGCCACCGCCTTCGCCCAGACCCCGGCGCAGTTCTATGTGCTGCGGGTGCTGCTGGGGGCGGCCGAGGCCGGGTTCTTCCCAGGGGTGATCCTGTACCTGACCTACTGGTTCCCGGCGGCCTACCGGGCGCGGATCACCTCGCGCTTCATCATGGCCATCGCCGTCTGCGGCATCGTCGGTGGCCCCTTGTCCACCTGGATCATGAGCCACTTCGGCGGGGTCGGCGGGTTCAGTGGCTGGCAATGGCTGTTCGTGGTCACCGGCATCCCGCCGGTGTTGGCCGGCCTGTTCGCCTGGTATTGGCTGGACGACAAGCCGGCCAAGGCCAAATGGCTGAGCGACGTCGAGAAGCAGACCATCGAGCAGGCCCTGGCGGACGAGAAGAGCAAACGCAAGCCTGGCGGCCACCAGCGGTTCGTCGAGGCGCTGAAGGACCGCAAGGTGTGGTTCATCACCCTGGCCTATTGCCTGACCATCATGTGTACCGGCAACGTTACCAATATCTGGGCGCCGTCGATCATCCGCGATTCCGGGGTGAGCAACCTGGGCCAGCTCGGCCTGTTCTCGGCCCTGCCCTATGTGGTCGGGGTTGGCGTGATGCTCTGGGCCTGCCGCCATTCCGACCTGCACCAGGAACGCCGCTGCCATTTCGCCCTGGGCGGCCTCACCGCCGCGCTGGCCATGACCCTGCTGCCGAACCTGATCGCCGGGCCCTGGTCGGCCATCGCCCTGCTGACCCTGATGACCAGCGGTTACCTGGTGGCCACGGCGGTGTTCTGGACCATTCCCACCTATTACCTCTCCGACCGCGCCCGGGCCGCCGGCCTGGCGCTGGTCAACTGCTGCGGGCAGATCAGCAGCCTGCTGACGCCGATCATGATCGGCAGCATCAAGACCAACACGGGCGATATCAGCCTGGCGCTGTACATCGTCGCGGGGCTTGTCACCTGCGGCGCCCTGATCCTTTTGCTCGGCGTTCCGCGCCAGGCCTTGCGCGATGCATCCTGATCCCTTTTTCGAGACATGCCCATGACCGATTACCTGGCACTGGCCAATGAACTGGCCACCCATATCCAACCTGGCGCCGCCGAGCGCGATGCGCGGCGCATCCTGCCCCATGAGCAACTGGACCTGATCCGTCAATCCGGCCTCGGAGCCGCCCGTGTTCCCGTAGAACTGGGCGGTGGCGATGTCAGCCAGCTCGACGTGGCACGGATCTTCATCACCCTGGCCAAGGCCGACCCGAGCGTGGCCCAGGCGTTGTTTCCGCATTTCGCCACGGTGGAACATCTGCGCCTGATCGCCGACGCAGACCAGCAGCGCCGCTACCTGGGCGCTTTCGCCGAACGCCGGTTGTCCTCCGGCGCGATTGCCGAGCGCAGCGGCAAGTTCCGCGGCGAAATCCACACGCGCCTGGAGCGCGATGGCGAGCGCCTGGTGCTCAACGGCAGCAAGTTCTACAGCACCGGCTGCCTGTTCGCCGACCTGCTGAAGATCCAGGCGGTGGACGAAGCCGGTGACGCGGTGTACGTCATGCTCCCGGCCGATACCCCGGGCATCACCCTGCTCGACGACTGGGACGGCATGGGCCAGCGGGTCACCGCCAGCGGCACCACCCTGCTCAAGGATGTGCCGGTGCTGCCCGAGCAGGTCATTCCCCTGGCCACGTGGTACCAGCGGCGCAACTATATCGGCGCCAGCGCCCAGCTGATCCACTGCGCCATCGATATCGGCATCGGCCTGGCGGCACTGGACGATGCGGTGGAATGGTCACGCACGGGGGCGCGCCCGGTGCGCGAAAGCGGCGTCGACCAGGCGCGCAACGACCCGTACATCCTGCATACCGTGGGCGATCTTTCCGCCGCGATCCATGGCGCCGAGGCGCTGGTGGAAAAGGCCGCGCTGACTGTCGATCTGGCCGCTCGTACCCAGTTGCAGGGCTTGCTGGAAGGTGAGGATCTGGACGCCCTGCTCGCCCGGTCCTCCATCGCCGTGGCCGAAGCCAAGATCGCCTCGACCCGCGCCGCCCTGCATGTCTGCGAGCGGCTCTACGAGGTCGGCGGCGCCGCCACCACGCAGTCGCGCTACAACTTCGACCGCCACTGGCGCAACGCCCGTACCCACACCACCCACGACGCGGTGGCCTACAAGTACAAGGCCATCGGCGACTACCTGGTGAACGGCAACTATCCGCCGATCGCCTTTACCTACTGAGGAGCCGGAATGCTGCCGTTTCGTCTTGCAGGGTTCGCATTGCTACTGGTGTCAGGGGCCGTTGCCGCCGAGGATTGGGGCGACCTGGATGCACGGATCGCCAAGGCCTTGCCCGGGGTGATCGAGCTCCGCCACCAGATCCATCAGCACCCTGAACTGGGCAACCGCGAAGTGCAGACCGCCGAGCGTATCGCCCGGCGCCTGCGCGAACTGGGGCTGGAGGTGCAGACCGGGGTCGCCCATACCGGTGTGGTCGGTATCCTGCGCGGCGGCAAGCCGGGGCCGGTGGTGGCGATCCGCGCCGAACTGGATGCCCTGCCGCTGACCGAGCAGACCGGCTTGCCCTACGCCTCCAGCGTGCGGGCCAAGGACGAAGGTGGCGATTTCCGCACCCGGGGCAAGGAGGTCGGGGTGATGCATGCCTGCGGGCATGACGCCCATATGGCCATGGCCCTGGGCGTGGCCGAGGTGCTCGCTGCGCGGCGCGACGAATTGCCGGGCACCTTGAAGCTGATCTTCCAGCCTGCCGAGGAAGGTCCGCCACTGGGCGAATCCGGTGGGGCGAAGCAGATGATCGAAGAAGGCGTGCTGCAAAACCCGGCGCCGGCAGTGATTTTCGGGATCCATGTCACTGCTGGCGCCTCCGGTGGTTTCACCCTGAGTCGCACCCGCACCACGGCGGCGGCGGACACCTTCGTCGCCCGGATCAAGGGCCGCCAGACCCATGCCGCCTTCCCCTGGACCGGCATCGACCCGGTGCCGGTGGCGGCGCAGACGATCCTCGCCTGGCAGACCATCCCCAGCCGCCAGTCGAACCTCAGCGTGTTGCCGGCGCCGGTGATTTCCGTGGGCCGGATCGAAGCCGGCGACCGGCATAACATCATTCCTGCCGAAGTGCGCCTGGAAGGCTCGGTCAGGACGGTCAGCGACGAGCAGCGCGAGGATGTGCTGCAGCGCATGCGCCGCACGGCGGAAAAGATCGCCGAGGCCTCGGGGGCCAGTGCCGAGGTGGACTACCTGCCCGGCAACTACCGCGCCGGCTACAACGACACGGCGCTGGTGGACCGGCTGTTGCCAGTGCTGGAAAGCGTCTCGACAGTGCCGGTCAAGGTGGATAGCGGCACCTATGGCGCAGACGATTTCGCCGAATATGCGCGGCAGATCCCCGGGATCTTCATGCGCATGGGGGTAACGCCGAAGGCATTGGCAGACAAGCCGGTATGGCCGACCCATTCGCCGGGGTTCCAGGTGGATGACGGGGCGTTGGCGGTAGGGATCCGGGCGTTGGCCAGGATGACCCTGAGTTATATGCAGGAGCATTGATGGTGTGCTTGAGGGCCTCATCGCTGGCAAGCCAGCTCCCACAGGGTCCGTGTGGTAGCTGACTTGCCAGCGATGAGGCCCTCAAGGTCTAGACTCAACCAGCCACCCTACCCAGGAGTTGCCGTGATGACCCCGAAAAGCACCATCTCCCACAGTGTCCGGATCGAAGCGGCGCTGAAGGATTAGGCAAGAACCCGGTCGGATCGGGTTACCGGCTGCGCCCGGCAACCACTGAAGATGAAACCGTCACTTACCCTACCGAGGAGTTGCGCATGCAAGTCATCGCCTATGGCGCCCATTCCGGCCACCAGCCGCTGGAGCCGCTGACCATCACCCGCCGCGATGTCGGCGCCCACGACGTGCGTATCGAAATCGCCTACTGCGGCATCTGCCACTCCGACCTGCACCAGGTGCGCTCGGAGTGGGACGGCACCCGTTACCCCTGCGTGCCCGGCCATGAGATCGTCGGCCGGGTCGCCGCCGTCGGGGGGCATGTCAGCGGTTTCAAGGTCGGCGACCTGGTGGGCGTCGGTTGCATCGTCGATAGCTGCAAACACTGCGCCGACTGCGACGAAGGCCTCGAGAACTACTGCGACGGCATGATCGGCACCTACAATTTCCCGACGCCGGATGCCCCGGGCTGGACCCTGGGCGGGTATTCCGAACAGATCGTCGTACACGAGCGCTATGTCCTGCGCATCCGCCACCCCGAAGAGCAACTGGCCGCCGTCGCACCGCTGCTCTGTGCCGGCATCACCACCTACTCGCCGCTGCGCACCTGGGGTGCCGGGCCGGGCAAGAAGGTGGGTGTGGTCGGCATCGGCGGCCTGGGGCACATGGGCATCAAGCTGGCCCATGCCATGGGCGCCCATGTGGTGGCCTTCACCACCTCCGAATCCAAGCGCGAGGCGGCGCTGGAGCTGGGTGCGGACGAAGTGGTGGTGTCGCGCAACCGGGCGGAAATGGCGGCGCACAGCAAATCCTTCGACCTGATCCTCAACACTGTCGCCGCGCCCCACGACCTGGATGCCTTCCTGGTCCTGCTAAAGCGCGACGGCACCCTGACCCTGGTCGGCGCCCCGGCCACCAACCACCCGTCACCGAACGCGTTCAACCTGATCTTCAAGCGCCGCAGCATCGCCGGCTCGATGATCGGCGGGATCCCGGAAACCCAGGAAATGCTGGACTTCTGCGCCGAGCACGGGATTGTCTCGGATATCGAGCTGATTCGGGCGGAGCAGATCAACGAAAGCTACGAAAGGATGCTCAAGGGGGATGTGAAGTACCGGTTCGTGATCGATAACGGGACGCTGGCTGGCTGAGCTTTGTAGTGGTCTTTCGGGCCTCATCGCTGGCAAGCCAGCTCCCACAGGGTTACGCGGTGCCTGTGGGAGCTGGCTTGCCAGCGATGAGGCCCGAATGAACAACACAAACCTGGAAGAGTCCCAACACCATCACCCCCACAACAAAGGTGCTGGTCATGTCCCCCATCACAGGCGGCTGCCTTTGTGGCCAGGTCCGCTTCGAAGCCCGCGGCGAGCCCTACCGCGTTGGTCTCTGCCATTGCATGGACTGCCGCAAGCACCACGGCGCCCTGCTCAACGCTTCGGCGATCTACCCCGAAACCGCCGTCAGCGTCACCGGCCAGACCGGCACCTACCAGAATCGCCATTTCTGCCCCAAGTGCGGTTCCCCGGTGTTTTCCCGCAGCGGCGATGAAGTCGAGCTGAATATCGGCTCGCTGGATGCACCCAGCCAATTCAAGCCCACCTACGAGCTCTGGGTGATACGTCGGGAAAACTGGCTCCCGGAATTTCCCGGCATCAAGCATTTCGAACGTGACCGCACTGGCACCAGTCGCAACGAGGACTAGGCTTTTTGCTTGCTGCGCAACCGCTCCAACACCTGCTGCGCATTCTCCGAGCAGGCCTGGCCCTGCGGCCGGCTTTCGATGCCCTCGATCGCTACCAGCAACTGTGCCTTGTTGCGCGCCAGGCGTTCCTGCAAAACCTCGATCTCCGCAACCTTGCGCCTCAGCCCGGCCAGCAGTTCCTCCTGCGGCCAGGCGCCCCCGGAGGTCGGCAGCAGGCTGCGGATCTCTTCCAAGGAAAACCCGGCGCGCTGCGCACCGGTGATGAGTTCGAGCATCCACAACGCATCCGCGTCATAGCTGCGGTAACCGTTTCCCGTACGTTCTACCGTGCTCAGCAAGCCGCTGGACTCGTAGAAACGGATCCTCGACGCCGATAACCCGCTGCGTTTCGCCAACTCGCCGATTTTCATCCACCACCCCGTAGCAAAGTGCTTGACCTTAAAGTTCACTTTAAACCTAAGGTGAGGCCACGACCAATCGTGGAGCCTCCTCTTATGAACCTGTTCACGCCCCTCACCCTGCCCAACGGCAGCGTGGTCCCCAATCGCCTGGCCAAGGCCGCCATGGAAGAGAACATGGCCGATGCCGACCATGCCCCTTCTGCCGAGCTGCTGCGCCTGTACCGGACCTGGGCCGAAGGCGGTGCCGGGCTGCTGATCAGCGGCAACGTGATGATCGATCGCCGCGCCATGACCGGCCCCGGTGGCGTGGTGCTGGAGGACGACCGTCAGCTCGAACGCTTTCGCCACTGGGCCCGTGCCGGACAGGCTGGCGGCGCGCAGTTCTGGCTGCAGCTCAACCATCCCGGGCGACAGATGCCGGCCAATCTCGGCCAGCCGGCCTGGGCACCCTCGGCCGTGCCCTTGGCGCTGGGCAATATGTCACGGCATTTCGCGCTGCCCCGGGCCATGGATCAAGCGATGATCGCCGAGGTGATCCAGCGCTTCGCCAACACTGCCCGCCTCGCCGAGCAGGCCGGTTTCAACGGCGTGCAGATCCATGCAGCGCACGGTTACCTGCTCAGCCAGTTCCTTTCGCCCCTGAGCAACCAGCGCACGGATCAATGGGGCGGTTCACTGGAGAACCGCGCACGCCTGCTGATCGAAGTGGTGAAGGCCGTACGCGCCGTGGTCGCGAAGGATTTCACCGTGGCGGTCAAGCTCAATTCCGCGGACTTCCAGCGCGGCGGCTTCAGCGCCGAGGACGCCCGCGAGGTGGTGATGCGCCTGAACGAGCTGCCCGTGGACCTGGTGGAATTGTCGGGCGGCAGCTACGAAGCACCGGCGATGCAGGGCGTAGCCCGGGATGGCCGGACCCTGGCCAGGGAAGCCTATTTCATCGACTT
Organism: Pseudomonas sp. GD04058; assembly: GCF_029836855.1. Classification (NCBI taxonomy): domain Bacteria; kingdom Pseudomonadati; phylum Pseudomonadota; class Gammaproteobacteria; order Pseudomonadales; family Pseudomonadaceae; genus Pseudomonas; species Pseudomonas sp. GD04058. The sequence goes on along the minus strand of NZ_JAOECN010000010.1, from coordinate 138,254 downwards.
CGCCCGGGACCTGCAAAGTGTGGCGAACATGCCGCTGATGGTGACCGGCGGCATCCGGCGTCGCCCGGTGGCCGAACAGGTGATCACCTCCGGCGTGGCCATGGCCGGGATCGGTACGGCCCTGGCCATCGAACCCGACCTGCCGCGCCAATGGCAGCAAGGGCAGGACAACGTCCCGGCACTGCGCCCCATCACCTGGAAGAACAAGGTGCTGGCATCGATGGGCGTCATGGCGGCCGTGAAGTTCCAGTTGCGCCGGCTGGGTCGGGGCCGCTCTCCCGATAGCACGGTATCGCCGGCCTGGGCGTTGCTGATGCAGCAAATCAGCACCCTGTGGCTGACACGCCGGTATCGCAAACACATGGCCCTGCAGCAATAGTGATCCAGGGGGTGTGCCATCGCCAAATGATTGCAATATGATGCCACCCCACCATTCTGGCCCATGCAAGGAACGCCGGTGAAACGCATCGCACGAGACTTCGTAACCCTCTTCAATTGCCTCTGGTATCGCGACTTTCCCGTGACGGAGGAACACTCCATGGCCAACCCGGCCAACTGGACGATTCATATCGGCCTGGTGGTCAGGCAATGCGCGACCCTGCTCGGGGCTCGTGCATTGTTCGAGCAAGGCGGCCGTACCGATGCGGTCATACGCTTCCCGGAACAGACCCTGTCCTACGTGGAGTGGGAGTGGAAACGCGCCCATACCGATATCAACGAGTTCGAAAAGCTGCTCGAGCGTACCGATGATGCGGTGTTCCAGACCTTCATCGGCTACACCCGGGTCAATGAGCTGGACATGGCGCTGGAGCGCATACACGGGGTATGGGAAAACGCCGACAAACCATTGCTGGTGTTTCTCGTGACCTATGAATGGCACGGGCGCAATCGCTACTTCCAGCAATTGAAGACCTATGAATTCGCCAGGGGCTGCTACAAGCACGTTCGCAGCCAGCCGGCATTGCCCTGGATGGTCAACCGCAAGACCTACAACAACGTCGGCGAGGATGCCTGACGATGAACAACGCCCAGGCGCTGACGCTTGTCGATAGGGTGTTCGCCGACATTCTCCGGGCACGCTCCGTCGCTGAATTGTCGGCCATTGTCTCCGAGCACCCCGGGCTGCATGTCAATCGACTGGACCGCAAGGACTATCCGGAACTGCGGCTATCGATCAACAGCGATGAGATCGCCACCCTGATGGCCGAAGGGCTGCTGACCGACAGCGGCGAGTTTCATCCACGGATCAGCGACAGGGCGCTGTCACCGCTGGAAAAGCTGCTGTATTCCATCGCCTGGAAGAACGGCGACCTGAGCAAGGTGACGCACATCGTCGAAGGCGTGCGTGGCGTGCATGCCGAAACCGTGCGGAAAAACGGCCCGGGCCAGGTGTTCCACCAGTTCGGTCGCCACCTCGCCGACAAGCGCGAGCCCATCATCGACCAGCATGTGCTGCGTGGTTTCCTGTTGTGGCGCGCCGATCGCAACGACGAAAAAAAGATGGACGCGATCCGCCGGATCACCTTGCTCAACAACCAGGTTTCCGGGATCAACGAGTACAAGCGCTGGCTGAAAACCGAACGCTTCGAACCGCAACTGAAAGCGTCGGCGGACTACCTGATGCATATCGACAGCACGCTGTTTGCCCTGGGCAAAACCATCAAGCAGGGCAAGACCGCCGGATGATCTGCGTTTCGGGGTGATGCAACGGGGCGCCGATCAGCGCCCCGCTCATCACTGCTGAAACACCTCGGTGCGGTGATAGTGCAGGTAGTGAGCCATTGCGCCCGGCACGAAGCGCAGCGCCCGTGGCAGCCCCAAGGCCGCCCGATCAGCCTCGCCCAGCCAATGCGACACCAGCATCTGCCCCTGCTCGTCGAAAGACAGCAGGCCACGGTAGAACAGGACGTCGAGGTTCGCCGACAACAGCAACCCGTTATCAGGATCCAGACGCTCCTTCGCCGTCGCCACCGCCCAGGGCTTGATATGCGAGGCACGCAACACCTCGGCACAGGCCAGCCCGGTCACCGCACAGGCCCCGCCCCAGGTTGCCAGCAGGTCCTGGCGGAACTTGCCGCGTCCACGACGGGCTTGAAGGTTAGCCAGTTGCTCGGTCACCGGCTCGCTGCCTTCCAGCAGCGCATCCCGGTCCGAGGCCGCCACCGGTTCGCTCGGCGCGCAGTGGATCGCGTCGATCAAGCGCGCCCAGCGCTCGCCCCGCTGCGACGCGGGAATGGCATCCATGATCCGCCCCACCAGAGCCAGGTCCAGCTCGCTGGTACCTGCGGACGCCAGTTTCTCCGCGCCAATGATCGCGCGCAGATCAAGGGTGACGGGCTCGTCGAACCACCAGAAGTACTCTTCCGGGCAGATCCAGGCAGGAATACGCTGAAGGTTCTGTTTCCAGTTGCGCAGGAAGTGGTGGCGGTCATCCTCGTGGATACGCCGGACCTTGGTCACGGCCCAGGCTTCTTCCCACAGTTCCTGCAGGGCGAGCTTGTCGACGATCTGCTGGCGCTGCCCCAGCAGGCGCTCGTCGAACAGGCCGACGGCGTTACCGGCGACGCCTACCAGTTGCAGGATGCCGTTGTGCGCGGCGGTCATGAACACGAAGGTCTGGCCGGCGTTCTCCACCAGCGGCGCCGCACCAGCGCCCTCGGTATGGAAGACCCGGTAGCGCTGGTTGCCCTGGCGCAGGAGCAGGCGTGGCGAGTTGTTCCATTCTTCGTGGCCGTAGCCGTTTTCCCGGGCGAAGCCACTGGTGGCGAAGCCGCCGGACGGCGCGATGTAGTTGTTGGTGTTCCAGAACACCGGCTTTTGCAGGAATAACGCCATGGGACTCGGGATCCTTAGTACAACTCGCTTGCGCAGAGCGCTGGATATTATTTGTGGGCAAATGATAGCAAAAAGACACTAGCCGTAGGAGCCCCCCACAGGGTTGTCGGCACTGCCAACTAAATACTTATTCCTGATTTTGAAAAGCAAATAAATACATAACTCGCATAATTAGCTTAGAACCAAAAAGCCTTTCCCTACCACCTGCTCCCGCGCCTATCGTTCTATCCCAAGACCCGACCCCATTCCCGGCGGAGGCCGTCCCCAACGACCTCAGCCGGAGTGAATGCGCCAATGATCCCCCTGTTTCACAACGCCCCCGCCCCGCTCCAGCTCGCTGCCGATGTGCTGGTGATCGGCGGTGGCCTCGCCGGCACCTGGGCCGCCGTCGCCGCCGCCCGTGAAGGCGCCAAGGTGGTGCTCGCCGAAAAAGGCTGGTGCGGCACCAGCGGCGTGACCGCCACCGCCGGGCCCGGCCATTGGTGGGTGCCGCCCGAGCAGCGCCAGGCCGCGATCGGCAAGCGCGTCGAGAGCGCCGCAGGCCTGGGTGACGCGCGCTGGATGGCGCGCATCCTCGAAACCACCTGGCAGTCCCTTCCGCAACTGGACCGTCTCTACCATTTCCCCAGCGATGAGCAGGGGCGCAAGCAGTACCGTGCACTGCGCGGCCCTGAATATATGCGCGCCATGCGCCAGCTTGCGCTGGAGCACGGCGTCACCCTGCTGGACCAGAGCCCGGCCCTGGAACTGCTGCGCAGCGAATCCGGCGAATTGGCCGGCGCCCGCGGCTGGCAGCGCCAGCTCAAGCGCGAGTGGCAGGTAACGGCCCCGGCCACGGTGCTGGCCACCGGAGGTTGCGGCTTCCTGTCACGCCTGCTCGGCAGCCATACCAATACCGGCGACGGCTACCTGATGGGCGTGGAAGCCGGTGCCGAGCTGTCGGGCATGGAGTTCTCCGCCTACTACTGCATCGCCCCGGCCGGCAGCACCATGACCCGTTCGATGGTCTACACCTTCGGCCGCTACTTCGATGCCGCCGGGCGCGAGCTGGATATCCCCCAGGGCCCTGATTTCAACAATGCCCTTGCCAGCCATCTGCTGCGCGGGCCGGTGTTCTGCCGCCTGGACCGGATTCCCGCCGACATCCGCGCACGCCTTCCCTATGTGCAGCCGAACCTGATGCTGCCGTTCGATCGCCTGGGCATCGACCCCTACCGCGACAAGTTCGCCGTGACCTTGCACGGCGAAGGCACCATTCGCGGTGTCGGTGGCCTGCGGGTGACCGACGACCACTGCCAGACCACCGTGCCCGGCCTGTTCACCGCCGGCGATGCCGCCAGCCGCGAAACGGTGACCGGCGCGATCTCGGGCGGCGGCGCGGTGAATTCCTCGTGGGCGCTGTCCAGCGGGCAATGGGCGGGAAGCGGTGCTGCGCAGTACGCAAAAGCCAATCGTACAGCGATACGTACCGTGGCACGGTACGCTGAAACCTCGATTCCTGCTGCCGACGCCGATTACCGCGAGACCATCCAGGCCGTGCAGAACGAATTGCATCCGTACGACAAGAACCTGTTCCGCACCGGCGCCCAATTGCAGCGCTCGTTGCTGACGCTGGACAGCCACTGGGACCGCCTGCGCGGCAACGCCCACCACAGCGACCCGGACAGCCTGTTGCGCCGGCGGGAAACCCAGGCCCTGCTGGCCAGTGCCCGCTGGTGCTACTCAAGCGCCCTGGCGCGCAAGGAAAGCCGCGGCATCCATCAACGCACCGACGCACCGCAACGACACGACCGCTTCGACGTGCACCTGCGCAGCGGCGGACTGGACAGCCTCTGGGTCCGTCACGACCCGGTCACGCGCCCCGTGGAGACCCCGGCATGATCGAACTGATCTTCAGCGACCGCTGCAGCGGCTGCAGCCAATGCATCAGCGTCTGCCCCACCAACGTTCTCGCCCTCGGCAGCGACGGCAAACCGCGCATCGCCAACCAGGGTTCCTGCCAGACCTGCTTCATGTGCGAGCTGTACTGCGCCAGCGATGCGCTCTACGTACACCCCGACTGCGAACACCCGGTCAGCCTCGACCCCGTGCAGGTCCTGGCCAGCAACCTGCCTGGCCAATATCGCCGCGATTCCGGCTGGGACGAGTTCGCCAACGACCCGCGCTACGACAACCAGCACTGGCGCATGGAGCACATCTTCGCGCTCGCCCGGGAGCTGGCCACCCCTTCCCCCGACACAGGACCACGCCATGAGTGAATCCCTCAATCACCTGCTTGCCGAACTGCATGCCGAACGCGTGCGCACCTGGGCCCCGGAAGCCCTCAAGGTCAATATCGACCAGCGCCAGCGTCTGGTGGAAGAAGCCGATCCGCAGCGCTTCATCAAGGCCGGCGACCTCGTCGAGTCCTTCGAACTGCTCAAGGTCGAAGGTGGCCCGCTGACCCTCGACCTGTTGCTGGAGAACGGCCCTGCCGTGCTGGTGTTCTTCCGCTTCGCCGGCTGTCCGGCCTGCAATATCGCCATTCCCTACTACGAGCGAAACCTGCAACCGGCCCTGCAGCGTCGCGGCGTGCCGCTGGTCGCGATCAGCCCGCAGGTGCCGGAGCGCCTGGTGGAAATCCGCGACAAGCACCGCTTGACCCTGCAGGTCGCCAGCGACCCGGACAACCGGCTCGGCCGCCGCTTCGGCGTGCTCTACAGCTTCGACGAAGCCTCGCGCCAGGCCGCCCTGGCCAAGGGCAACAGCATCGGCGCCGTGACCGGCACTGGCACCTGGGAACTGCCGCAGCCCACGGTGGTGGTGATCGGCCGTGATCGCCGGGTGCAATTCGCCGAGGTCAGCCCCGACTGGCTGGTGCGCAGCGAAGCCCAGCCGATCATCGACGCGGTGGATGCCGCCCTCGATGCCGACGGCCTGGTGGTCCGCCACGCCTGGGCCTGAGCCCCCTCTTCTTCACCAACTACAGGAGTTGCAGCATGAGCACACGGCAATTGCACCTTGGCGCGATCCTCACCGGTGTCGGCACCGACCAGCAGGAATGGCTGGACCCGGGCATTCCCGGCAACGCGAGCATCGACATCGACTGGTACAAGCAGCAGGCCCGGGCGGCCGAAGCGGCGAAGTTCGACTTCGTCTTCATCGTCGACAGCCCCTACATCACCCCGGACTCGGCGCCACACTTTCTCAATCGGCTGGAGCCGCTGACCTTGCTCTCCGCCCTGGCCGGCGCCACGGACAGGATCGGCCTGGTAGCGACCCTGACCACCTCGTACACAGAGCCCTTCAATGTCGCCCGCCAGTTCGCCTCGCTGGACCACATCAGTCATGGCCGTGCCGGCTGGAACGTGGTGACCACGGGGCTGGAAGGCGCCGCCGGCAATTTCGGCCGCGAGCAGCATATCGACCACGGCGAGCGCTATCGCCGCGCCCATGAGCATGTGGCGGTGGTCCAGGGGCTATGGGACTCCTACGAGGACGATGCCTTCCCCCGGGATCGGGCCAGCAAGCGCTTCCTCGATCCGGCCAAGCAGCATCGACTGGACCATCGCGGCGAGTTCTTCTCGGTCGCCGGGCCGCTGAACATATCCCGCTCGGCCCAGGGCCAGCCGGTGATTTTCCAGGCCGGGGTATCGGAGTCCGGTCGCGGGCTGGCCGCGCACATTGCCGAGGGGATCTTCGCCGGGGTCGACAACTTCGACGATGCCCGCGAGTACTACGCCGACATCAAGCGCCGGGCGGCGCAGGCCGGGCGCGATCCGGCGCAGGTGCTGGTGTTCCCGGGAATCACGCCGATCATTGCCGATACCGATGAACAAGCGCAGGCGATCCTCAAGGCCAGGCATGGCGAACTGGACCTGAACAAGGCGCTGGTGCAACTGGGGCGGCCGTTCAATTACCACGATTTCAGCCAGTACCCGCTGGATGAGCCGTTCCCGGAGCTGGGTGACCTGGGCAGCAATGGCTATCGCGGACATGCCGAGAAGATCAAGCGGGTCGCGCGCGAACAGGGCCTTACCCTGCGCGAGACAGCACTCAGGTTCGCCCGGCCTTTTACCGGCTTTGCCGGGTCGGCGCGAACGGTGGCCGACGAGATCGAACGCTGGTTCAAGGAAGGTGCGGTGGACGGATTCAACGTGCACGTCGGCGCGCCGGCGGCGTTTGCGCGCTTTACCGACGAAGTGCTACCGATCCTGCGCGAGCGTGGGTTGTTCAGGGAGAACTATGCGGGTCGGACCTTGAGGGACCACCTGGGACTGGTGGTGCCGGTGAACAGGAATAGTGTGAAGGCGGCTGACGTAGCCTGATTTTGAGGGCCTCATCGCTGGCAAGCCAGCTCCCACAGGGGTCGTGTGGGAGCTGGCTTGCCAGCGATGAGGCCCTTTCTAAAAATGCAATAACTAAATATTCATCTGATTTTTTATTCTGAAAAATAATAATAAAAATAGATCAAAACAGTATTTCTTCCCTTCCCTTCCCCCTTGCTACAGTCCCTCCAGACCCGACCCCTCGCACGGTGGAGGCGCCCGATTCATCCACCTGCGAGTACGCCCCGATGAGCCATAGCATTACCCGCCTGCCGAACCACAACCATCGCCTACAACTGAGCGCCCCGACCACCCACGCCGATCTTCACGCCGAACGCCTGCACCGCAAGCAACGACTCGCGGCGTCCTATCGGCTGTTCGCCGAGCTGGGCTTCGAGGTCGGCCTGGCCGGGCATTTCACCGCCCGCGACCCGATCGAGACCGACCATTACTGGATCAACCCGCTGGGCGTGCCGTTCTCGCAGATCCGCACCAGCCATCTGCTGCGGGTCAACGGCCAGGGCCGGGTAGTGGAAGGCGACGGCCTGCTCAACACCAGCGCCCTGGAACTGCACTACGAGTTGCAGAAGGCCCGTCCGGAGGTGGTCGGCATCGCCCATCTGCACGGTTTCCATGGCCGGGTGTGGTCGTCCCTGGGCCAGCTGTTCCAGCCGATCACCGCCGAGTCCTCGGCCTTCGTCGGCGAGCAGGTACTGTTCGACCGCCATGCCCTGGGCAACGCCGATCGCGACCTGGTGGCCCAGGCCTTCGTCGAGACCTTCGCCGACAACAACCTGCTGGTCTGGCAGAACCACGGCCTGTGGACCACCGGCCAGACCGTGGAAAGCGCGGCGTGGCGCTTTATCCTCGCCGACGACACCGCCCGCGCTCATCTGCTGGCGTATGCCGCCGGCCAACCGCGCATTCCGCAGGTGGGCGAGGACAGCTTCGATGCGGCACAGCGCGAGCTGTTCGGCTGGCTGAACTTCCTGCCGCTGTGGGACCGCATCGTCCAGCAACAACCCGACCTGCTGGACTGAGCCATGAACATCGACCTTCACCGCCGCCGCTTCATCCAGCACAGCGCCCTGCTCGGCCTCGCCGCGGGCATGGCTCCGGCGCTGGCGAACACCCCGAAGGCACTGCGGGTCTGGCGCTACAAGGGCCAGGCCGCAAGCTTTCTCGGCGATGCCGGGCAGGCCGCCACGCCCTATCCGGTGGAATGGGTGGACATCCCCGGCGGGGCCATGGTGCTCGAGGCGTTCGCCAGCGCCAGCCTCGACTACGCCTTCATGAGCCCGGTGCTGCCGTTGTTCGCCAGCGCCGCCGGCAACCCGCTGGTGCTGATCGCCAGCTACCAGGGCGAGCAGAACCGTAGCGGCGTGATCGTCAAGCGCGGCAGCGGCATCCGCTCGATCACCGACCTCAAGGGCAAACGCATCAGTTTCGTACGCGCCACCGACACCCACTACCTGGTGCTCAACCTGCTACGCCACAACGGCCTCACCCTTGACGATATCCAGGCCCGGGCGATGCCGGCGCGCGATGCGCTGATCGCGTTTCAGAACGGCCATCTCGACGCCATCGTCGCCGGCGGCATCGGGGCGCTCCAGGCCTTGACGCAAATGGACGGCGAACTGCTGGCCGATGCCAGCCGCTACCAGTGCGGCAATTACCTGATCGCCACCAGCGCCAAGGTGTTGGCGCAACCGGGCAAGCAGGCACAGATCGCCGACTTCCTCGAACGCGAACGCGCCACCTGGGACTGGGTGGAGCGCAATCCCGACGCCTGGGCCGCGCGCAACGAAGCCCTGACCGGGATCTCCCGGTCGCTCTACCTGCAACAGTTCGACCAGCGCCAGCGGCCATGCCGCCTGCTCCCGGTCAGCGACGAGGACATCGCCGCGCAGCAGCGCATCGCCGACCTGTTCCATGACAGCGGCCTGCTGCGCCAACCGGTGACGGTCCGCGACTTCTGGGACCGCCGCTTCAGTTCATTGCTCAGCGGCCAGGGATCCGCCGCGGCATAAGCGTACCGGCGCGCGCCGGACGAGACACAGGCACGCCGAACCACGGGAGCAATGGACCTCCCGCAGGCCCGGCCATGCCTGGAAAACGTGAAACAACCTATGAGAGCCCGTTCGATCGCACATCCAGGGCCTGACTGCCAATCGAACCCTTAGGAACCGTCATGAAGTCCGTATTCACTCCCTTGTCCATGGCCCCGGCGCTGCTCGCCGGCTACCTGTTCAACCCGCTGGCGCTGGCCGCCGACAGCGATACCGCGCTCGGCACGGTGATCGTCACCGGTTCGCGCGGCAGCGAGGTGCGCACCGTCACCAGCAGCCCGGCACCGATCGACGTGATCGACAGCAAGCAGCTCGAACAGACCGGCTCCAGCAGCCTGCGCGAAGCCCTGCAGAAAACCCTGCCGTCGTTTTCCCAGCGCCCTTCCGGCACCTCCAACGACAGCGTCGCCCGCCCCTACAGCCTGCGCGGCCTGAACGGCTCCAACGTGCTGGTGCTGGTCAACGGCAAGCGCCGCCACAACAGTTCGGTAATCAACCTCGACTCCACCGCCGCCTACGGCACCAACCCGGTGGACCTGGACATGATCCCGATCAGCGCCATCGACCATGTCGAAGTGCTGCGCGACGGTGCCTCGGCCCAGTACGGCTCCGACGCCATCGCCGGGGTGATCAACATAATCCTCAAGCAGAACGACAACGGCGGCTCGGTCAGCACCCAATATGGCCAGTACTACGAGGACGGCGACGGCGGTAACCTGCGCCAGACCCTCAACCAGGGCCTGGCCCTTGGCGACAACGGCGGCTTCTTCAACTACGCCCTGGATGCCAAGTCCGTGCAGACCGCTACCCGTTCCCGCGAGGCCACCGGCAACCTGTACTTCGCCGGCGACCCGCGCAACGCCACGGCCGACCGCGAAGTGCAGAAGAACGGCCTGCCGAAGATCAAGGCGATCAACCTGTCGTACAACGCCGAACTGCCGGTGAGCGACGACCTGACCCTGTATTCCTTCTCGACCCTGAGCCAGCGCGATGCCAAGGGCGGGCAGAACTACCGGCGCCCCAACTCGACCAACATCATTACGCAGATCTACCCGGACGGCACCGCGCCCTTCTACACCCTCAAGGAAACCGATTACCAGGCCGCTGCCGGCGGCAAGGGCGAGATCGCCGAGTGGCACTGGGACCTCAGCTCCACCTTCGGCCGGGCGAAAAGCCAGGCCGGCGCCGACGAAACCCTCAACGCCTCCCTCGGCCCCAGCAGCCCGACCCACTTCGATACCTACAGCAATACCTTCGACCAGTGGACCAACAACCTTGACCTGACCCGTGCCTTCGAGGTCGGCCTGAGCAAGCCGCTGCAGGTGTCCTGGGGCCTGGAGCACCGCCACGAGCGCTACAAGACCGAGTCGGACGACCCGCTGTCGTGGATCAACGGTGGCTATATCTACCCCAGCGGCCCGCTGGCCGGACAACCCGGCTCGGTGGGCGCCCAGGGCGCGATCACCCTGACCCCGGAAGACGAAGGCCAGGCCAGTCGCAACAGCTACGCCAGCTACCTGGACCTGGGCTTCAACCCCACCGAGAAGCTCTACCTGGGCGCCGCCGCACGCTTCGAGAAATACGACGACAACAGTGGCAATACCCGCAGCGGCAAGCTCACCGCGCGCTATGACTTCACCCCGACCTTCGCCGTGCGCGGCACGGTGAGCAACGGCTTCCGCGCACCATCGCTGTCGCAGTCCACCTACGCCCAGACCGCCAACCAGTACACCACGGTCAACGGCGTGTCGCAGTTCGTCGAGGCCAAGACCGCCCGGGTCGACTCAGCCCTGGCCAAGGCCCTTGGCGCCGAGGACCTGAGCCCGGAGAAGTCGCGCAACATCAGCCTCGGCCTGACCTGGCAGCCGCTGCCCCAGGCCAGCGTGACCCTCGATGCCTACCAGATCGAGATCCGCGACCGCATCGCGCTGACCGGCTTCCTCTACGGCAACGGCGTCGATCAGATCCTCGTCGCCAACGGCTACAAGCCCGGCTACCGCATCAAGTACTTCACCAATGCCGCCGACACCACCACCCGCGGCATCGACCTGGTGGCCGACTACCGGGTCGATTACGGCCAGTTCGGCCGGGTGAAATACGGCATTGGCGCCAACTACAACAAGACCGATATCGACGACATCAAGCAGACCCCGGCCGCCCTCAAGGCCGCCGGCAACAATCTTGAACTGTTCGACCGCGTGGCCCAGGGTTACCTCACCGTGGCCAACCCCAAGACCAAGCTGATCCTCAGCGCCAACTGGCAGATCGAGCGCTTTACCGTCAACGCCGCCGTGACCCGCTACGACAAGGTCACCGCCCGCGACGCCAACCCCAACTACGACGTGACCTACGGCGCCAAGTGGCTCACCGACCTGGAAGTGGCCTATGCGGTCACCGACAACTTCGATATCGCCGTGGGCGCCAACAACCTGTTCGACGTGCGCGCCGATAACAACGCCTACCCGGCCGGCGACGTCAACGGTTTCCCTAAATTCGGTTCGATCTCGCCGTTCGATCCGTACGGCGGCTTCTGGTACACCCGCGTCGCCTACAACTTCTGACCCCAACGATCGAGCGCCCGCCTCGTTCGGCGGGCGCCAGGAGAATGTTCATGAGCCAAGGCCAGTTCGTACTCGGCGCCTTCATCCCCGGCACCCTCAGCGGCAGCGCCTGGCGCCTGCCGGAGGCGCCGCTGGATACCTTCCGCAGCCTGGAGCACTACCAGTACATCGCGCGCAAGCTGGAGGCCGGGCGCTTCCACTCGCTGTTCTTCAACGACACCCTCGACGTCAAGCTCGACCTGGCCCTGCAACGCGGGCCCAACAGCGTGCGCTGGGACCCGCTGATCCTGGCCCCGGCGCTGGCCGCCAGCACCCGTCATATCGGCCTGATCGCCACCGCCAGCACCACCTACAACGAGCCCTACAACGTGGCGCGCAAGTACGCTGCGCTGGACCACCTGAGCGGTGGCCGGGCCGGCTGGAACCTGGTCACCTCCCTGGGCGGCGGCGAGAACTTCAATCGCCAGGAGCATGTCGAGCATGACGACCGCTATGCCCGCGCCGAGGAGTTCTACGACGTGGTCAGCGGCCTGTGGGACAGCTGGGCCGACGACGCCTTTATCCAGGACAAGGCCAGCGGTACCTGGCTGGACATCGACAAGCTGCACGTGCTCGACCACCAGGGCGAGCACTTCCAGGTCCGCGGCCCGCTCAACGTATCGCGCTCGCCCCAGGGCCATCCGGTGGTGGCCCAGGCCGGCGCCTCGGTGGCGGGCAAGCGCCTGGCGGCGCGGGTCGGCGAACTGATCTTCACTGCCCAGCACACCATCGAGCAGGGGCGCGCCTTCTACCAGGAAACCAAGGCCGCGGCCGCTGCTTTCGGACGTGGCGCCAATGAGCTGAAGATCCTTCCCGGCGTGTCCCCGGTAGTCGGCAAAACCCTCGCCGAAGCCCAGGCCAAATACGACCGCCAGCAGGAACTGCTGGAGCCGAAGGCCTTCCTCAGCTCGATTTCGAAGTTCGTCAGCCTCGGCTACGACCTGTCCGAACTGCCCTTCGACGAAGTGGTGCCATTGCCACCGGAGCATTTCACCACCAACACCCACCAGAGCCGGCAGAAGCTGGTGTTCGACCTGATCCGCCGCGAGCGCCCGACCGTGCGCCAGCTATTCAACCAGCTCACCTCCGGCGGCCATCGGATCCTGATCGGCACCCCGGAAAGCATCGCCGATGACCTGCATGCCTGGTACGAAGCAGGTGCCGCCGACGGCTTCAACATCATGTTCAGCGGCCTGCACTCGGCCATCGACGATTTCGTCGACGGTGTGGTCCCCGAGCTGCAACGCCGTGGCCTGTTCCAGCGCGAATATGCCGGTACCACGCTGCGGGAAAACCTCGGCCTGCCCTACCGCACCAACCGGTTTTTCTGAGGAGCGCCCATGATTCGACCCCTGGCAATCCTGGCCATCGCCGTGGCCCTGGCCGGCTGCGACGGCAAGCCCGAGCAAGCGGCCGCCACCGGCACCCCGGCGCAGCCGCAGACTGGCGGCGTACTGCGCGTGGCCTTCGACGGCGACCCGAACTGCATCGATCCGCAGCAGGCCGGCAACAACACCGCGCTCAACGTGGGCCGGCAACTGGTGGACTCGCTTACCGACCAGGACCCGCAAAGCGCCGAGATCCTGCCCTGGCTGGCCGAGCGCTGGGAAGTCAGCGAGGACTCGCGACAGTTCGATTTCCACCTGCGCGAAGGCGTGACCTTCGCCGATGGCAGCCCGCTGGATGCGGCGGCGGTGAAGGCCAATTTCGAGGCGATCGTCGCGCTTGGCGCACGCGCGCAACTGGCCGGGACCTACCTGGCGGGCCTTGAATCGGTGGAGGTCACCGGCCCGTCGAGCGTACGCGTCACCTTCAAGCAACCCAACGCCCAGTTCCTCCAGGCCAGTTCAACCATGAGCCTCGGGCTGTTTTCCCTCGACACCTTGAAACGCACCGCCGAGGAGCGCTGCCAGGGCGCCCTGGTGGGCTCCGGGCCGTTCACGGTGAAAAGCTTCGAGCACAACAGGCTGGTGCGCATCGAAGCCCGCCCCGACTACCGGTGGCCGTCTTCGATTGCCCAGCATCAGGGCCGCGCCTGGCTGGACGCCATCGAGTTCCATATCCTCCCCGAGTCCGGCGTGCGCCTGGGCAGCCTGCTGTCCGGGCAGATCGACGTGAACACCAGTGTGCCGGTGCAGGACGAAGCGGTGCTGCAAGCCCAGGGCGTGCCCTCGATCAACCGCCCCAACCCGGGCATCGTCTTCAGCCTGACGCCGAATGTCTCGCGGGCGCCGCTGGATGAACTGGCAGTGCGCCAGGCGCTGAACAAGGCCATCGACCGCAGCCAGTTCCAGGGCGTGATTTCCCGTTACCAGAAGCCCGCGACCTCGGTACTGGCGAGCAGCACGCCGTATTACCAGGACCTGAGCAGTCATCTGGCCTACGATCCGGCGGGCGCGGAAAAGCTGCTGGATGACGCCGGCTGGCGCAAGGGTGCCGATGGCTGGCGCCAGCGCGACGGCAAGCGCCTGGGCTTCACCCTCGACTACTGGCAGGCCACCACCCCGGTGCTGGAGCTGGTACAGCAACAACTGCGCAAGATCGGCGTCGAGTTGCGCCTGAACAAATCCACCATCGGCCAGGTCAGCCTGCAACAGACCTCCCTCGACTACAGCCTGTGGTTCTTCAACCTGACCCGCGCCGATCCGGACGTACTGCGCACGGTATTCCTGTCTCCGGGACGCAACGTCAACGTTCGCGCACCGCTGCCGCTCGACCGGCTGCTGCTCGACTCGGCGGCCAGCCTCGATGGGCAGAAACGCGGCGCGCTGATCCAGCAGGCCAGCGCCGAATTGCTGGACCTGGGCCATGTGCTTCCGCTGGTGGAAATGGCCACCGTCACCGCCTTCCGCGACGTGGTGCACGGCCTGCACTACGAGGCCTCGACGCGCCTGCAGTTCTACGACACCTGGCTGGCACAACCGGGAGGCCACTGAGCATGCACACCTCTGCATTCTGGCGTCTGGCCCAGGCCCTGCTGGTGCTGTGGGCGGCCTTCAGCCTGTCGTTCGCCATTCTTTATGCGCTGCCGGGCGATCCGGTCGGCATCCTGCTCGCCCAGGGCGGCGAACCGGGCACGGCGGATCCGGCACAGGTCGCCGAACTGCGGGCTCGCTATCACCTCGACGGCAGTCTCTGGCAGCAGTACGGCGGCGCCCTGTGGCGGTTGCTGCACCTGGACCTTGGCGTATCGCTGCAGACTGGCAAGCCGGTCGCGGCGGCCCTGGCCGCAGCCCTTCCGGCAACCCTGGCCCTGGCCTTTGCCGCACTGCTGATCGCCGTGCCGCTGGGCATCGGCGTGGCCCTGGCGGCCCACCAGGTGCGCCGGCGCCCGCTGCAGGCGGCGCTGCACAATGCGCCGGCGCTGGTGGTATCGCTGCCAACCTTTTGGGTTGGCCTGCTGTTGCTGCAACTGTTCTCCTTCCGCCTGCACTGGTTGCCGGCGATGGGCGATCACGGTCTCGCCAGCCTGGTGCTGCCGGCTGTCACCCTGGCCCTGCCCTGCGCCGCGATGATCGCCCAGGTGCTCGGTCGTTCCATCGCCAGCGTCAGCCAGCAGCCCTTCGTCCAGGCCCTGCGCAGCAAGGGGGTCGGGCGCTGGTCGTTGCTGTGGCGGCATATCCTGCATAACGCCTCGATCCCCCTGCTCAGCCTGACCGGCACCCTGCTGGGCAATCTGCTGGCCGGTGCGGTGGTCACCGAGACGGTGTTCTCCCGTGACGGCGTGGGCCGCCTGGCCCAGGCGGCGGTGGCCAGCCAGGACATCGCCGTGGTCCAGGGCGTGGTGCTGCTGGCCGCGGCCCTCTATGTGCTGACCAACCTGCTCACCGACCTGCTCTACCCGTTGCTGGACCCACGCATTCGCCAAGGGAGCCGACCATGATCCTGCACCCCGCCATTTCCTCCTTGCCTGCGTGGCGCTACCGGCCTGGCTTGCCAGTAGCGCTGAGCCTGGTGCTGTTCGTGCTTCTGCTGGGCTGGGCGTTCTTTCCCGGGCTGTTCACCAGCCTCGATCCGTTGCTGGCCGACCCCACCCAGACCCTGCGCGCGCCCTCGGCGCAGCACTGGTTCGGCACCGACCATCTGGGCCGCGACCTGTATGCCCGTTGCGTATACGGTGCAGCACTGTCGTTGCAGGCCACGGCCATTGCGGTGGTCATCGCACTGCTGGCCGGAACCCTGCTCGGCGGCATCGCTGGCTGGTTCGGTGGCGCGGCCGACCGCGTGCTGGCGGTGCTGGTGGAGGTGCTGATGGCGATTCCGGCCCTGCTGCTGGCCATGGCCATCGTCACCGCCCTGGGTTTCGGCACGCTGGAGATCGCCATCGCGGTGGGGCTGTCGTCGGTGGCGGTGTTCGCCCGGCTGGCCCGGGGCGAAGTCCTGCGCTGGCGCAGCCGGGTCTTCGTCGAAGCCGCCCAGGTGGTCGGCGTTGGTTCCTGGACCAATCTTTGCCGGCATGTACTGCCCCATGCCGCCGGGCCGTTGCTCGCCCTGGCGGCACTGGAGTTCGCCAGCGCGGTGCTGGCGGTCTCGGCCCTCAGTTTCCTTGGCTTTGGCGCCCCGCCGCCGCAACCGGAATGGGGCCTGTTGATTGCCGAAGGGCGCAACTACATGGTCGCCGCCTGGTGGTACACCACCCTGCCGGGGCTGGTGGTGGCCGGCGTCGTGCTCGCCACCCAGCAGCTTGGCCGGGGTTTGCAACGTCTTCAGGGAGAACATCCATGAGTACGCCATTGGTGCGTATCCGCCAGTTCGGGGTCGAGTATCCGGGGGCGGCGCAGGCCGCCGTGCAAGGGCTGGACCTGGACATCGCGGCAGGCGAGATCGTCTGCCTGGTCGGCGAGTCTGGCTCCGGCAAATCCACCACGGCTGCGGCGCTGGCCGGCTTGTTGCCCGAAGCGGCGCAGCAGCACGGGCAGCTGTGGTTCAAGGGCCAGGCGCTGGACAGCCTCGACGAACATGCCTGGCGCCAGCGTCGTGGCCGCCTGGTCGGCTTCGTGCCGCAGGATCCGGGTACCTCGCTGGACCCGGTGAAGACCATCGGGGCCCAGGTGGTGGAAGCCATGACCGTGCACGGCATGCCCCTGGCCCAGGCCCGTCCGCGTGCCCTGGAACTGCTCCGGGAGGTCGGCCTCAAGGCGCCGGAAACCCTGCTCGCCCGTTATCCCCATCAACTGTCCGGGGGCATGTGCCAGCGGGTGCTGATCGCCATTGCCCTGGCCAACGACCCGCCGCTGCTGATCGCCGACGAACCCACCAGCGCCCTGGATGTCAGCGTGCAGCGGCAGATCCTCGACCGCTTGCAGCAACTGGTCCGCGAGCGTGGCAGCAGCCTGCTGCTGATCACCCATGACCTGGCGGTGGCGCTGGATCGCGCCGACCGGATCCTGGTGATGCGCCACGGTCGCCTGCTGGAAAGCGGTACTCCGGCGCAACTGTGGCATGCGCCGGCGCACCCCTACACCCGCCAGTTGCTCCAGGCCTCGCCGCTGGCGCGCTTGCAACAGCGTCGCGTGGCGCCAACGGTGAGCCGGGAACCGGCGCTGCTGCAGGTCACCAGCCTCAACCGGCGCTTCGACAAGCGCGGGGCGGCGGCGGTGGATGGTGTCAGCTTCAGCCTGCAACGGGGCACCACCACCAGCCTGGTGGGCGAGTCCGGCTCGGGCAAATCCACCACGGCGCGGATCATTCTCGCCCTGGAACAGGCCAGCTCCGGCAGCGTGCGCTTCGACGGCCTCGAGGTGCTCGGGGCCGGTCGCCGCCAACTGCACGCTTACCGGCGGCGAGTGCAACTGGTCTACCAGAATCCTTATGCCGCGCTGGATCCGCGCCAGGATCTGCTGGCGATCGTCAGCGAACCGCTGCGAGCGTTCGGGATAGGCCAGCGGCGCGATCATCGGGCACGGGTACTGGCGCTGCTCGAACGGGTCGGCTTGCCGGGCGACCTGCTGCATCGCCGCCCTGCCCAGCTCTCCGGCGGCCAGCGCCAGCGAGTCGCGATAGCCCGGGCACTGGCGGCGGAGCCGGAGCTGCTGGTGCTGGACGAGCCGCTGTCGGCGCTGGACGCACCGGTGCAGGCGCAGGTGCTGGATCTGTTGCAGCGTTTGCAGGAGGAACTTGGCTTGACCTATCTGTTCATCTCCCACGACCTGGCGACGGTACGCGGGATCAGTGACCAGGTACTGGTAATGAGCCAGGGGCGGCTGGTGGACCAAGGCCCGACCGAAGAGGTATTCGGGCGACCGGGAAGCGACTATACGCGGCGGCTGCTGGAGGATATGCCGGGGCGGTTGCTGCCGGAGGCTGAAGTGCACACCAGGGCAGTGAACATCTGCGGCCTGCAACGTCCCTGTGGGAGCTGGCTTGCCAGCGATTGGGCCTGAACTCACAACACCACTGCCCGGGCCGGCCTCATCGCTGGCAAGCCAGCTCCCACAGGGTTGTGTGCAAGCCGCAGATGCCTTCACCCATTCTTCATCATCCCTACCAGCACGCGGTTCTCCACCGGCAGGCTCAGCATTATACCGTCCCTGTGGGAGCCGCAGATGCCTTCATACATTCTTCATCATCCCTACCAGCACGCGATTCTCCACCGGCCGGCTCAGCAGATAGCCCTGTACTTCATGACACTGGTCGGCACTGAGCAGGTCCAGTTGCCGCTCGGTCTCGACCCCTTCGGCGGTGACCGTCATGCCCATGGCGTTGCCCAGGTTGATGATCGCCTGCACCACGCTGCGGTCGCTGTCGCTCTTGCCCAGGGCCTGGACGAAGCGCTTGTCGATCTTGATGCTGTCGAACGGATAGGTGCGCAGGTAGCCCAGCGACGAATAGCCGGTGCCGAAGTCGTCCATGTTCAGGCGCACGCCCAGCTCCTTGAGGGCGGTCATGGTCGCCAGGGCGTTCTCGATGTCGTTGAGCATCACGTTCTCGGTGATTTCCAGCTCCAGGCGGTGCGCCGGCAGGCCACTGTGCAGCAAGGCCTCGCGGACATCGCGCACGACATTGCTGCGGGTGAACTGCGCCGGTGACATGTTCACCGACACCAGCACCGGCTGCGGCCAGGCCTTGGCCGTGCTGCAAGCCTCGCGCAGCACCCAGTTGCCCAGCTGGACGATCAGCCCGGACTCCTCGGCCAGCGGGATGAACTCGTCCGGCCCGATCAGGCCGCGTTGTGGATGCTGCCAACGCACCAGGGCCTCCACCGACGCCACGGTGACCCCATCGATCAAAAAGCGTGGCTGGAAATGCAGGACCAGTTGCCCCTGTTCGATGCCCAGCGCCAGCTCGCGCTCCAGGGTGCGCTTGCCCTGCACGGCATCGTTCATCTGCGCCGAGAAGTGCAGCCAATTGCCCTTGCCGGCCGCCTTGGCGTTGTACAGGGCAATATCGGCGTACTTGATCAGGTCCGCCGGCTGCCCGCCGTGCTCGCGAGACAGCACCACGCCAAGGCTGGCATCGATATGCAATTGCTGGCCGTCATGCTCGATGGGCCGGCGCAGGGTAACGATGACCCGCTGGCACAGGGCATCCATTTCCTCCCGGGTGCCCGGCCGCGCCACCACCAGGACGAACTCGTCACCGCCCAGACGGGCCACAAGGTCGCTGTCGCGGGTGATGGTTCCCAGGCGCCGCCCCACTTCGATCAACACCGCATCGCCGGCCGGGTGACCGAGGTGATCGTTGATCGGCTTGAAGTTGTCGAGGTCCAGGATAAGCACAGCCAGGTCCGCCTTCCCTTCCAGCAGGGCCTGTTCGATAAAGGCGAACAGCTTGTTGCGGTTGGGCAGGCCGGTCAGGGCGTCGTGCTGCGACAAGTGCTGGATACGGGCATGGGCCGCCACTTCATCGGTGATGTCGAAGCTGGTACCGCGAAAGCCCTGGAGCTGCTCGTGATGCAACACCGGCCGCGCCGTCAGTCGGCAGATACGCTGTTGGCCGAGGTGGTCACGGTACTGGCAGCGCAGGCTGTCGGAGCCGTTGACGCTGCCCAGTTGCGCCAGCCAGTGCTGCAGATGGGCAGTGTCGCAACTCATCAGGTCGGTCAAGGGCCGGCCCAGCCACTCCTGCACCAGGTAGCCGGTCAGTTCGGCGAAACGCCCCGACAGGTAGGTGAGCCGGAGCTGGGCATCGGTTTCCCAGATCCAGTCCGAGGCCGCCTCGGCCACCGCCTTGAAACGCTCCTCACTGACTTTCAAGGCTTCGCGGGACGCTGCCAGTTCCTGATAGTTGCGGTCGTTGCGCGCGCTGACGCTCAAGGCCTGGCGGGCGAAGGCGAGCATGGCCAGGAGGATCACCAGGGTCGCCAGGGCCAGCGGCGGCATCACGGTCAGGGCCAGCTCGCTGCCAGGACGCTGGACCGGCCACACCAGCCAGTAGCCGCTGTTGTCCAGGCGCATGCGGTCCTCGCCCGGCGCGTCATAGCCACGCGCAGTGACCGAAAACGAAGCCAGGCCGACGCTATCGGCCAAAGGCTGCAATACCACCGGGGTCAGGGGCCGGACGAAGACCAGCACCCGTTGCGGCCCGGGGACGTGATGGGGCAATTGCGGCGGGCGGATCACCGCAGCGCTGAACAGCGCCGGGCCATCGCGAAAGCGGATATAGCCCGATGCAGCCTGGTCGTCCAGCAATGCCACCCGCGCCTGCGCCAGGATCCGTTGCTTTGCCGGGGTCAGGGCCTCCAGCGGCTGGTCGCTGAGCTGCCCGTCGACGACCGCGTAGCTGGTGGTGTTTTCGTCGATGACGAAAACCCCGGCATAACCATCGCTGCTGTACAGGGTCGGGCCGATATTGTCCTCGGCGTAGGCCCACTGGCGGTTGTTGCCGATGCCCAGCTCGTCGTAGGCCGCCTGCCAGAAGGCATGGGACAGCAAGTAGGTCTTCTCGGACTTCTCCAGGCTTTGCCGGACCGAACCGGCGAGAAAGGCGCTGCGCAGTTGCTCGCGTTCATCGAGGGCCACGACGATGCGGTAGAGGGACGCCAGGCCGACCGCGAGGATCAACAGGATGGCACCGGAAAAACCCAGGATCAGCTGCCGTGTCAGGCGGCTGCGGCTTGCGCTGGTAGAAGTCGTCCCTGCTTGCATGCGTGTCCTCGTTGGCCAGGATCATGCGGACCTTGGGGGAACGGTGGTGCCGGGCCTTGGTATGCCCTACGTGAAAACTGAGGGTCCGCTTGGCCAGGGTGTTCAAACCAGGCGACGGACGGACGCCTGCAAAAAGCCCGAAGGCCGCGTCTGCGGCCTTCGGTGATCGTGCTATTGCTCTCCCTGCGGGTTGATATCCGGGTCGGCTCCGGCACCCGGCTCGCCCAGCGGGTCGATGTTCTGCGGGTTACCCGCGTCCTGGCGCTGATCGATCCCCGGCGCAGGCGCCAGTTGCAGCACTTCGCTGGTGTAGGCCCACTCCCGCTCCACCGCCGCCGGGTCGTCGTTCAGGTGCGTACCGTAGCTGGGAATGATCTGCTTGATCTTTTCCTGCCAGGCCGAGGACTGCAGCCGGTCCTTGAAGACCTTCTGCATCAGGTCGAGCATGATCGGCGGCGCCGTCGAGGCACCCGGCGAAGCGCCCAGCAGGCCGGCGATGCTGCCGTCCTTGGAGGTCACCACTTCGGTACCCAGCTTGAGCACGCCGCCCTGGTTTTCGTCCTTCTTGATGATCTGCACGCGCTGGCCGGCTTGCCACAGGCGCCAGTCTTCCTTTTTCGCATGGGGGAAATAGGTCTGCAGGGCGGCGAAACGGTCGTCATCGTTTTGCATCAGTTGGCCGATAAGGTATTTGACCAGGTCGAACTCGCGCACCCCGACCCTCACCATCGGCCAGACGTTATGCACTGACATGCTGGCGAACAGGTCGAGCAGCGAGCCTTCCTTGAGGAAGCGGGTGGAGAAGGTCGCGAACGGCCCGAACAGGATCACCCGCTTGCCATCCAGGACCCGGGTGTCCAGGTGCGGCACCGACATCGGCGGCGCGCCGGTGGAAGCGATACCGTAGGCCTTGGCCATGTGCTGGAGGGCGATATCCTGCTTGTCGGTCACCAGGAACGAACCACCCACCGGGAACCCGGCATAGTCCTTGGCCTCGGGGATGCCGGACTTCTGCAGCAGCGGCAGCGCCGCGCCGCCGGCCCCGATGAACAGGAACTTGGCGTCGGTGGTGGTCTTGCTGCCGTCCTTGAGGTTCTTGTACTCGACCCGCCAGGAGCCGTCGGCGTTGCGGGTGATGTCCTCGACCTCGCTGTTGAGCTTGAGGCTGAAATTCTGCTGTTTCTGCAGGTAGCCTACGTACTGGCGGGTAATCTCGCCAAAGTTGACATCGGTGCCGATCGGGGTCCAGGTGACCGCCAGCTTTTGCTGCGGATCGCGGCCTTCCATCATCAGCGGCACCCATTTCCTGATCTGCTCGTGGTCTTCGGAATACTGCATCGGGCGGAACAACGGGCTCTTCTGCAGGGCTTCGTAACGGCGCTTGAGGAAGCTGATGTTGTCATCGCCCCAGACGAAGCTCATGTGCGGCGTGGTGTTGATGAACGAACGCGGGTTGTTCAGCACGCCGCTCTTGACCTGCCAGGCGAGGAACTGACGGGTGATCTGGAACGACTCGTTGATCTCCACCGCCTTGGTGATATCGATCTTGCCGTCCTTCTCCGGGGTGTAGTTCAACTCGGCCAGGGCCGAGTGGCCGGTACCGGCGTTGTTCCAGCCGTTGGAGCTTTCCTCGGCCACCTTGTCCAGGCGCTCGACCATTTCCATCGACCAGCCCGGCTCCAGTTCGTTGAGCCAGATGGCCAGGGTCGAACTCATGATCCCACCGCCCACCAGCAGCACATCGACCTTCTTCGGCTCGGCGGCCTGGGCGCCGGCGAGGTTGCATGCCAGCGCAAAGCCGACCAGCGCGCCTCTCCACATGATCCGGTTATTCATCTTTTCTCCCACGAGGCGAGCCCCGATTCGATTGGCGTGTGTTCCCTGCCCGATGGAATGCCCATGTTGTCCTTGATGCACGCAAGGCACCAGGCTTGAGGCTCGAAGGCAGCACTGCAAGGTTCGAGACCCTCCATCGACGAACAGTTCAAAGGTTAGCCGAGACTCCCGGGCTTGCCGGGGCGCGGCGTCCCCTGAGTAGCACGAACGGCGTGGCCGGGGCTTTAGTCGTGGCGGGCAAACATCAATCAAGACTGATGCCAGTCGCAATAATCATGAATTTTTCCTGACCCGACGTCGACATACGCTGTGCCGGAACCTCGAGTGCCCTCAAGAGGCACCGGATCTCGATAACAATTCCAATACCTGCCGAGGATCCCCCATGTCCGTTCCGTCCAATCCCGACGAGCACCTGCTCGCCAGCCACGGCTACCGCCAGGAGCTGGATCGCGGCCTGAGCCTGTGGTCGTCGTTCTCCGTGGGCTTCGCCACCATCTCGCCGGTTGTCGGCATCTATTCGGTGATGTCGCTCGGCGCCATCAGCGTCGGGCCCTCCTGGGTGTGGATCGTGCCGTTGTGCCTGTTGCTGCAGCTAAGCGTGGCACTGGTGTATGCCGAGTTGTCCTCGCAGTTTCCCCTGGCCGGCGGCTGCTACCAGTGGGTGCGGCACCTGGTCGGTGACCGCCTTGCCTGGTTCACCGGTTTCCTGTACCTGGCGGCGGCGCTGGCCTCGCTGACCACCGTGGCCTATCTCGGCGGTTTCTGGCTGGGTTTGCTGCTGTTCGATGAACCGCCCTCGGCCAATGCCCAGGTGGCCTGCGCAGCCGCGCTGCTGGCGCTGGGGCTCGGGGTGAATCTGCTGGGAATCAATCCACTCAAGTACTTCGTCAACACCGGCATCCTTGCCGAAGCCATCGCTTCCATCGGCATCGGCGTGCTGTTGCTGCTGTTCTTCCGCAATCATTCATTCGAGCTGCTATTGAGCAGCATGGGCGCGGAAAACGCGTCCGGCGGGTCCTACTTGAGCGGATTGCTGACTGCCATGGCCGTGTGCGGCTGGGCCTTTCTCGGTTTCGACGCCTGCTCGCAGCTGTCCGAGGAAACGACCGATGCGCGCGTTTCCACACCGCGGGCAATCCTGCGCTCGATGCTGGTGGTAGGCCTGACGGTGATGCTCACCGCCTTCGCCGTGACCCTGTCGTTCAAGGACCCCGCCGCGCTGGTCAGCGGGCAGGTCATCGATCCGGTCACTCCGGCGGTGTCCGATGCGTTCGGCCGCTGGGCCGAACGCCCCTTCGTCGCTATCGTCCTGGTCGCGTTCGTCGCCTGCGTGGTCTCGGTGCAGACCTACATCGGCCGGGCCATCTTCGGCATGGCCAGGGACGGTATCCTGCCTGCGTCCGGGCTGCTGCGCCGGGTGGACAAGCGCAAGGTGCCGATGGCGGCGATGCTCTGCAGTACGCTGCTGGCCAGTCTTGGCCTGATCCTGGGCCTCAACGCAACCGCCGTGGGCACGCTTATCGCCTTCGGTAGCGGCGGCTTCTTCTTCGTTTTCCTGATCGTCACCGCCAGCGCCTTGTACGCGCGCCTCAGCGGGCGCTGGGACCCGGCCAAAGGCGCCTTGCAATTGGGTCGCAAGGGGCTGGCGGTCAACTGGCTGGCCGTGTTCTGGCTGCTCTTCGAGGCAGTCAACGTGGCCTGGCCGCGTGAACTGCTGGCGCCGCCTGGCGCCCCCTGGTTCCAGGTCTGGGCGGTGGTGCTGGTGTTCTCCGCGCTGGCGCTGTTCGGTCTCACCTACCTGGCGCTGGCCAAACCCCATCGGCGTATCGCCAGAAGCCTGAGCTTCGCCGGTCGCGCCGTCGAGTAATCCTCCCCCGTCCTTGTCCCGTCACCGGCGTCCTGCCCGGCGGGACAAGGCATGCCTGAACACAGGAACCGACCATGATTCACTACTGGAACTACCCCACCGAAATCTTCTGCGGCGTCGATGCCCTCACGGTGCTCGGCGAACGGTGTGCCCTGGCTGGCATGCATCGCCCGTTGCTGGTCACCGATCCTGGCTTGCTGGAGTTGCCGCCATTGCGTGCCGTGCGTGAGCATCTAAAAGCGGCAGGCATCGATCACGGGCTGTTCCATGGCCTGTCGGGTAACCCGAGCCTGGAGCACGCTCGTGCCGGGGCAGCCGCGTTCGCCGAGGGCGGTCATGACTCGCTGATCGCCCTCGGCGGCGGCAGCGCCATCGACGCCGCCAAGGGCATCGCCCTGCTCAGTCGCGATCCGCAGGGCGCGGCACGGTTCGAATGGACGCAGATGCTTGAGCATTACCCGACCCTGGCTGATTACCCGCCCCTTAACCTGCCGCCACTGATCGTCATTCCTACCACCGCCGGTACCGGCTCGGAACTGGGACGCGAAGCGGTACTGACCGATACCGCCCAAGGCGTGAAGAAAGTCATTGGTCATCGCGAGATGCTGGCGCGCGGCGTGATTCTCGACCCTCGCCTGACCCTGGGCCTGCCGCCCGGCCTCACCGCAGCCACCGGCATGGACGCCCTGACCCACCATCTCGAAGCGCTGTTTTCGCCACTATGCCATCCGATGTCGGCGGGGATCGCGGTGGAAGGTGTACGTCTGGTCCGGCTGCATCTGGAAAACGCCGTGCGCGACGGCAACGACCTGCTGGCCCGGGAAGGCATGCTGATCGCCTCGGCCAGCGCCGCCGTGGCCTTCCAGAAGGGCCTGGGCGGCGTGCATGCCCTCGCCCACCCGCTAGGCGCGCGCTATCACCTGCATCATGGCCTGCTCAATGCGGTACTGCTGCCGTACGTGCTGGTGGCCAATCGCAGCGCGATAGAGGGCGATGCTGCACGGCTGGCACGCTATCTCGAGCTGGAAGATGGCAGCTTCGACGGCTTGTTGGCATGGGTACTGGAATTGCGGGCACGGGTGGGGATTCCGGCAACGTTGGCCGAGCTTGGGTTGAATGGCGACGATGCGGCTCTGGTGGGAGAACTGGCGCTGGCGGATATCTCGTCATCGCAGACCAATGCGCTGCCGCTGGGGGCCGGCGATTATGCGCGGATCTATCGGAATGCGGTGGGTGGCGTACTGGAATAGATGCGCGGTGCCGCTACTGGCCCCATCGTCGGCAACGCCGGCTCCCACAAGATTCCTGGTAGACCACGAAATCCAGGCCAGACGCTAAGCCTGTGGGAGCTGGCGTTGCCAGCGAGAGGCCCGTGAGACCCGCATCTCACCTTGGCATTGATGCCATCAGGAACACCTTGAGCCGGCGCCGGGTGCCACTAGTCCGTGCACCGCCAGCAGATCCTCGACAAATGCCAGCGCCGCCTCGCTCCTGGGCCGGCCGCTGTAGGTGATCATGCTGTGCACCACCTCGTACTTCAGGCGCTGCGGCTGCAACGCACGCATGCGCCCGCGCTCGATCCAGATCTGCGCATAGTGGGTCGGCAGATACCCAAGGTGCGTTCCCGCCAGCACCGCATGGGCCACGGCCTCCATATGGTAGGCGGTGGCCCGACTGCACAAGGGACGCAGCGGCAGGTCCTGGTTTTCCGGAAGGAAACCGTGACTGATCCAGTTGCATCCGGCAATCCGCTGCAAATCCGGGTCAGCCTCTTTGAACAGCGGATGCCGATCACCGCAAAACACGCCAATCTCCTCGTTATACAACGGCAGGTACTCCAGGCTCGGCCGCGAACGGCTGAAATAGGACACTGCCAAGTCGAGTTGCCCATCGATCACCGCCAGCTCCAGCTCGGTCGGCGAGTTGACGTAGAGATTCAGCTGCACATCCTGTTCGCGTTGGTGAAACCTTGCCAATGCCTCTCCGAAGCGCGCCTGGGGCAACGTGGCGACATTGTCCGCCATGCCCACATAAAGATCGCCCACCAGGTTGCCCGACAACCCCTGCGCCTCGTCACGGAACAGGCCTATGGCTTCGAACATTGCCTGCGACGCTTCGAGAATCCGCTTGCCCTTGGCCGTCAGGCGAAACCCGCCCTTGCCCCGCTCGCACAGGCGATAACCCAGGCGCTGCTCCAGGCTGCCGATCTGCATGCTGATATTCGACTGGCTCATGTTCAGCTCGGCCTGCGCAGCGGTGAACCCGCCGCAGCGCACCACGGTGGTGAAGATGCGCAGCAGGCGCAGGTCGAGGTCGGTGACGGTACGGAGCATGGTGACAAAGGTCCGGGCAAAGGACGTCCAGTGTACCTATGGCGACGTCCGCCGCCACCGCCCCGTGCCGTAATAGCCGGCTTGGTAAGCTGGAGATTCCAGGCGGTATCCTTTCCGGTCATCAGACCTGGGCAGGCAACGAAGCGGCAGTCGCGCTGTCTGTATAGGCAGCCCCGTCACAAAGGACTTCATCGTGCCCAACACCCCCACCCGCGTCGACGATGCTTCGACCGCTGACATCTCCGGCCACCCGAAGGACATCTTCTTCGCCGCGGTGGAAACCACGCGCATGCCGATGATCGTCACCAACCCCAACGCCGCGGACAATCCGATCATCTTCGCCAACCAGGCGTTCCTCGATATGACCGGCTATAGCCCGGAGGAGATCGTCGGACGCAATTGCCGCTTTCTCCAGGGGCCGGACACCGATCCGGAGGTGGTCGGGGCGATTCGCGGCGCGATCGAGGGGCGCTACGACTTTTCCACCGAGATCCTCAACTACCGCAAGGACGGCAGCAGCTTCTGGAATGCCCTGTTCATTTCGCCGATCTTCAATGAGAAAGGCGAGCTGGTCTATTTCTTCGCCTCGCAGCTGGACGTCAGTCGCCGCCGCGACGCCGAGGACGCCCTGCACCAGTCGCAGAAGATGGAAGCCCTGGGCCAGTTGACCGGTGGCATCGCCCATGATTTCAACAACCTGCTGCAGGTCATGGGCGGCTATATCGACCTGATCCGTACCGCGGCGGAGAAGCCGGCCCCGGACATGGAGCGCATCCGCCGCAGTACCTTCCACGCCCGCTCGGCGGTGGACAAGGCCAGTACCCTGACCAAGCAGCTGCTGGCCTTTTCCCGCAAGCAGAAGCTGCAGGGCCGGGTGCTCAACCTCAACCAGTTGGTGGACACCGTGCGCCCGCTGGTCAACCGCACCTTCGGCGACGGCGTGCAGGTGGAATATGACCTGGAGCAGACACTGAAGAACTGCCGCATCGACCCCACCCAGGCGGAAGTGGCCCTGCTGAACATCTTCATCAACTCGCGGGATGCGCTGATCGGTCGGCCCAGGCCGCAGATCTTCATCGAGACCCGCAACGTCACCGTGCGCGACCTCGCCACCACCTCCTACGACGGCCTGTTGCCTGGCCACTACGTCAGCCTGGCGATCACCGACAACGGCATCGGCATGCCAGCAAGCATCCGCGACCGGGTCATGGACCCCTTCTTCACCACCAAGGAAGAAGGCAAGGGCTCCGGGCTCGGGCTGTCCATGGTCTACGGCTTTGCCAAGCAGTCCGGCGGTACCGCGCGGATCTATACCGAAGAAGGCATCGGCACCACCCTGCGCCTGTATTTCCCGGTGGACGGCGGCCCGGTGCTGCCACTGGAGCGAAACAAGACGGCGGAGGCCAGGAACGGCCACGAAAGCGTGCTGATCGTCGAGGACCGCCCGGATGTGGCGGAGCTGGCGAAAATGGTTCTGGAGGACTACGGCTACCAGGCCGATCTGGTGCTCAACGCCCGCGAGGCACTGAAGCGCTTCGAGGCCGGCGAGCGCTACGACCTGCTGTTCACCGACCTGATCATGCCCGGCGGCATGAACGGCGTGATGCTGGCCCGGGAAGTGCGGCGCAATCACCCGTCGATCAAGGTGCTGCTGACCACCGGCTACGCGGAGAACTCCATCGAGCGCACGGATATCGGTGGTTCCGAATTCGAAGTGATTTCCAAGCCCTACCTGCCCCATGACCTGGCGCGCAAAGTCAGGCAGGTGCTGGACTCACCGGGCGGAGTCTGAAGACCGCAAGCGCGCCGCGGACCCACAGGGTTCTGCGGCGCGCTTGCGATAAAAGAATTAGTTGCAACAGAGTTAATGAGAAGTATTACCATGCGCACCATTCTGTAACCTTTTCATGGAAGCGCGCGCATGCCCTCCTTTGCGTCCCCGCATCACGCCATCGGCGAACTCTATGTGGCCCACCACGGTTGGATCGTCCAGTTGCTCCGGCGCAAGCTGGGCAACCATCAGCAGGCGCAGGACCTGGCGCAGGACACCTTCGTCCGCCTGATGCGCCAGGGCGCACTACCCGGCTTGCGCGAACCCCGCGCCTACCTGGCCACCGTGGCCAGCCGCCTGTGCGCCGAACTCTTCCGCCGGCGCGCACTGGAAAACGCCTACCTGGCGTCCCTGGCGGCCCTGGATCCACAGGAAATGCCCTCGGCAGAGACCCGCCTGCTGGTCCTCGAGGCGCTCGACGCGGTCGGTCGGGTGCTCGACGGGCTAGGCGCGCGAGTACGGGAAATCTTTCTGCTGTCGCAACTGGATGGCCTGACCTACCCGCAGATCGCCGAAGCGCTGGGGATCAGCGTCAATGTGGTGCAGAAGGCCATGCTCAAGGCCTATCGCACCTGCTACGCCGCGGTCTACGAGCTGTGAGGCCGTTCCAGCCATTGCAGCGCCAGAGCATCGACGAGCAGGTGCTGGACCAGGCACTGCACTGGATGGTACTGCTGCAATCCGGGGTCAGCAGCGCGGCCGATCAGCAGGCATGCGACGCCTGGCGGGCACAGAACGCAGACCATGAACTGGCCTGGCAGCGTCTGGCCAGCTTGAACCAGGACCTGCGTCAGACCACCCGCAACCTGCCGCCGGCCAAAGCCCGCAGCCTTCTGCAGGCGCGCAGCAGCAGCTCGCGACGTACGCTGCTCAAGGGCATTGCCGGCCTGGCGGTGCTCGGCGCCGCAGGCATCGGGGTGCGAGAAACCGGCCTGGTGCCGGAACTGTTCAGCGACTACCGCACCGGTACCGGCCAGCGCGAGCGCCTGCAACTGGCCGGCGGGGTCGAGTTGCAAATCGATACGCGCAGCGCAGTGGACTGGCACGCCACCGACCTGAACCTGGATCTCGGCCGCCTGCTGATCAATACCGGCTCCCAGCCCCAGTGGCGCGTTCGCACCCGGGATGGCTGGGTCACGCCCGGGGCGTCCAGCAAGCTGGTGATCGCCCTGGACCTGCCGCGAACGCCCGGCAGCCAGCTGCAGGTCTTCACTGGCAGTGCAGCGCTGGAACTTGCCCAGGGCGATCGACTGACACTTGGTGCCGGACAGCAGCTGAACTTCAAGGCCGGGCGCGCTTCTCCCCCGCGCTCCGTGCAAACTGCCGAACTGGCCTGGAGCGACGGATTGCTGGTCGCCGAGCGCATGCCCCTTGGCCTGCTCCTGGCCCACCTCGACCGCTACCGCCGAGGAGTACTGCGGTGTGCGCCGGAGATTGCCGAACTGCCAGTATCGGGCTCGTATTCGCTGGATAACCCGCAGGCCAGCCTCGAGCTGCTGGCGCGCATGCTGCCGATCAAGGTGGAGCGGGTACTGGGTATCTGGACCACGGTGTTGCCCGCCTGAATCTCGCTTACGAATAAAAATAATTCGCGATACCTGGCAGTTTTTTCCTGTTCGCGCATCAAGACAGGCAGAACGCTGAAAAACAGTGCCCCTGCCCACTCAACGGATCGTCTTCATGCTCTCACGCCCTACCCCACTGGCCTTCGCCCTGCGCCTGGCCCTGCTCGGCGCTACCCTGGGCGCCAGCCAGCCGTCATTCGCCGCCGAGGCCGCGACCCAGCAACAAAGCCGCAACTACCGGATTCCCGCGGGCAGCCTGGACAGCGTCCTCGGCGCCTTCGGCCAGCAGGCCGGGATAATGATCGGCGTGGATTCGGCGCTGACCGCCGGCCTGCACAGCGACGGCCTGAGCGGTGACTACAAGGTTGCCGACGGCCTGGCCCTGATTCTCCTCGCCAGCCCTCTGCAGGCCATTGCCGACGGCCCCGGCTATCGCCTGGTCAAGCGCCCCGAAAGCGACGCCCTGCAACTGGCCGCGACTACCATCAGCGGCCAGGGCATGGGCGAAATGACGGAAAACTCCGGGTCCTATACCACCGGCCTGGTCAGCATCGGCTCCAAGACCCCGGTCAGTCTCAAGGACACCCCGCAAAGCGTCTCGGTCATTACCAGCAAGCTCATCGAGGACCAGCGCATGACCACCCTGCCCGAGGCCATGAAGCTGGCGCCGGGCATCACCACCCGCAGCGCCACCTATCACTCGAAACAGTTCTACTCGCGCGGGTTCGGCATCGATAACCTGCAGATCGACGGCGCCGCACCGATGGATATCGGCAATGGCGTCGGTACCTTCTACAGCGACCGCCTCTACGACCTGGCCGCCTATGACCATGTCGAGGTCTTGCGTGGCGCCAGCGGCCTGCTTGGCGGCACCGGCGACCCGGGTGGCATCGTCAACCTGGTGCGCAAGCGCCCGCTGGATCACTACCAGCTCAAGCTCGATACCTCCGCCGGCTCCTGGGACAACTACCGCAGCGAGGTCGACCTGACCGGCCCCCTGGCGTTCGACGGCGCGCTGCGCGGGCGCCTGGTGGCCGCCTGGACCGACCGCCAGTACTTCATGGACAACCGCAGTACCGAGAAGCCTTTGCTGTACGGCGTCCTCGAAGCGGATCTTGGCGCGGACACGTTGCTGACCGTCGGCGGCAGTTACGACAAGGTCAAGGAAAACGGCACCGGTGACGGCCTGCCCCGCTACAGCACCGGCGGCGACGTACACCTGCCGCGGCACAGTTGGTACACCACTCGCCAGGCCTGGAGCGACAGTTCGACCAAGGAGTGGTTCGCCAAGGTCGATCACTACCTGAGCGAGGACTGGAAGCTCAATAGCTCATACACCTGGAACTACAACAGCTCCACTACCGAAGGCGTGATTCCGTATGGCTCGGTGGACGAAACCAGCAACACCGGCCCGTACTGGTGGGGCAGCTACGTGTCGAGCTGGAGTGAGCAGTCGGTGTTCGATATCAACCTGTCCGGCGGCTTCGATGCCTTCGGCCGCCGCCACGAGGTGCTGCTCGGTGCCGACTACCAGAAGGTCACCAGTCGTTGGCGCGCCGCCGGCGGGATGGTCGGCAAGGGCGGCCTGATCGACCTGTGGGACCCGTCAGCCACGCCGCTACCCAGTGACGACTCCAGCCATGCCTTCTGGCGTGATTACTCACCGAACACCCGTGAGCAATACGGCGTCTACTCGACCCTGCGCCTGCAATTGAGCGACCCGCTCAAGCTGGTGGCAGGCGCCCGTGCCCAGCGCTACAAGTTCGAGCAGGCCTACAGCAAGCGCAACAGCGACGGCAGCGGACCCTGGGCGTTGCAGGACCGCGTGTTCGATCGCGAGCCGACTACCCTGGTGCCCTTCGGCGGCCTGATCTACGCCCTGGACGATCAGTGGTCGGCCTACATCAGCTACAGCGAGGTATTCAAACCCCAGGCACAAAAACTGATGGGGCCGGAAGACGCCGCGACGTCCATCGAGCCGATGACCGGCAAGACCTACGAAACCGGGATCAAGGGCGAGCTGCTCGGCGGCGCCCTGAACGTCAGCGCGGCGCTGTTCCGTACCACCCGCGAGCATCAGGCCGCGATCGACCCGGCCTACCCCGACCCAGCCTTCAGCTACAGCGGCGCCTGCTGCTACCTGGCCCAGGACAGGATCGTCAGCAAGGGCCTCGACCTGGAGGCCAGCGGCGAAATCACGCCGGGCTGGGAGGTGCTTGCCGGCTACACCTACAACCGCGTGCAGAACGATACCGAGGAAACCCTCTACAGCACCATCACGCCCAGGCACCTGTTCAAGCTCTGGAGCATCCATACCCTGCCCGGCGCGCTATCGGCAGTACGTGTCGGCGGCGGTATCACTGCCCAGAGCCCGACCTACGTGACCGGCCAGGCCTATCGCCTCGATGCGGCAGGCAATGCCATCGACAGCCGCGCCTACGACTTCAGCCAAGCGGGCTATGCGGTATATGACGCGCTGGTGGAGTACAAGGTGGACCAGAACTGGACCGTCGCGCTCAAGGGCAACAACCTGTTCGACCGTCGCTATTACGAAAGCGTCGGGACATCCGAGTACGGCAACTACTACGGGGAGCCACGCAACTTCACCCTGACGCTGCGTGGCGTGTTCGACTGATCCGCCGCGTCACTCGATGCGCAGGCGCCAGCGGTCGTAGCGGCTGAGGCTGAGCCGCGACAGCGCAAGCACGTCGATGTGCTGGAACGCCGTCGGCGGGCATTGCAACACATGCATCAATGCCGCGCGAATCACCATCGGGTGGGTAATGGCCTGCCAATGCCCGGTGGCCGTCCAGCCCTCCAGCCAGTCCGCCACCCGCTGGCACAGCCGCGCCACGGACTCCCCGCCATGGGGTGCGGCCTGGGGATCATGCAACCATTGCTGCAGAGCATCGGGCTCGTCTTGGGCCAGGCGCTTGAGCGACAGGCCCTGCCAGCGCCCAAGATCGCAGTCGCGCAGCGCTGGCTCGGGCTGCGCGGCGAGCCCCAGCAGCTCGGCAGTCTGTCGCGTACGCCACTCCGGCGCGACCAACGTGCGCGCCTGACCGTCGAGCGCGACGGGTGAGGCGAGCGGTACCAGCACCCCCTCCTCCTCCAGGTGGAAGCGGCCGACGCGCTGGGCATCGCTGCGGGCGTGACAGATAAGGGTCAACTGGCTGTTGTTCATGGACGGGCCTGGACGAGGACGGGGCGGCTGCGCGCATTGTGTCACAGCTGAAGTGGAGCGCCGTTCAAGCTTCTCGCCCAAGCGCCGATAACCCTTGGACAACTATGGACATCACGGGCCCACTCATGAACCCGATCAGCGCAGGATTGCGAATCTCGCCTGTTTACACCGCGCCGCAGCGCGCAGCCGACTCCAGCATCGGCGTACAAGCGCCCGCCGCTACCACCAGCGGCAATGTCACTCTGGGCCAGACACGCAACGATAACGATGGCTACACCTACCCATCACGCAGTACTGCCACGACCGCGAGCTATGCCCTGGAGCAGGACGCCGTCGACAAGCTCAGCCTCAGCCTGCTGACCGGGGTACAAGGGGCATCACTGGGCGAACGCGTGCGTGGTGTGGGGGCGGCCTTGGTCGAGCAACTGGTCCTCAAGGGTGGAACGTCCGTTTCGCAATCGGCGTTGCGCTACGCTGCCGGCGCCGAACCCGGCGCCGAAGCCGTGAAGCTGCGCGGCGACAGCTTGCGCCATGCGCCAGACAATGCAATCAGCCTGAGCCTGACCACCGCTTCAGGCGCCACCATTACCCTGTCCCTGGCCAGCGACGACAACGGCCTCGCAGTCAGCGCCGAGGTCCAGGGCGGTGAACTCAATGCCTACGAACTCAAGGGCCTGGCAACGCTGGCGGAGGGTTTCCAGGCCGCCATCGACGGCCTGGCCCAGGAACCGCCAAGCCTCAAGCTGGACGGCTTGGTCAGCTTCGACGCGAACCTGTTCAAGTCCTTGCAGATGAATGCCAGCCTGCGAACCGCCAGCGGCGAGCCGCAGGTGTTCGACCTGAGTCTCGATGACAAGGCACGCAACCTGAGCCTGCAAGGGCCGTCGGGGAACATCAGGCTCGATCTGGATACCCGCGACAGCAGCCTGCTGGGCAACGCCGGGCAGCGCCAGGCCGCGATCGACAACTACCTGCAGCAGTTCGACGCAGCGCAAAAGCGCGGCAACGGCGACAAGGACCTGATGAACCTGTTCAAGGACGCTTTCGTCCAGCTCAACCGCGTGGACGATGGCAGGCTTGCCAAAGAGGCCGGTTCGACCCAGGGACGAAACGATCGGCTGCTGCTCAGCGGCCTTGCCGACTTCAGTGCCTCGATCGGCCAGCCGGCGAAGTCGGTCAACCCGCTGCTGCCCGGGGAAACCGACCGTTTCGACTATCGGGTTTCGCAAAGCACCACGGCCCAGGGCAAGGCCCTGTCCAGCCGCTCGATCCAGCAGGACCAGCAGTCGCGCCTCGACGCCGCCTGGCATGTCGGGGCCAACCCGCAAGTGCCGCTGGCCCTGAGCAAGGACTACAAGTCGCAGAACTACAGCTATCACGAGATCACCGACGAAGCGAAAAGCAGCACGCGCCTGGGCTTCAACAAGGACAACCGGCTGGTGGAGGCCAGCGCGACCCAGCAGGCCAGCCAGAACGAGCGGGTGCGCAGCTATGTCGATGGCGTGCTGAGCAGCGAAACCAACACGCCCAAATCGGTCTCGCAGACGCGCAACCTGCTCGGCTTGCTGGATGACGTACTGCAGCGCGAGCGGATCTCGCTCCGGGAAATGGGCGTCTCGGTGCTGGAGTCGCTCCTGGCGGGCAAGCGCGATGAATGGTGGTTGCAAGGTGATCCCGCGAAAGTCGCAAGCCGCTAAATGGCGACCATGCCAGGAGGAACCACGCGGTATCCAATCCTGCTTTCCAGTTATGACCTAGAGAACAACGCCGTGAGTTTTTTTTGCAAAGACCTTTCCCTGGGCGAAATCACGGCGCTGTCCGCCACAGGCACTTTGTGTCTGATTTTCTGGATCGCCATGCTCAGGGAAATCCACCCGCCCGGCGCAAAAGCCAGAGCAAAACGCCCCCTGTTTTTCAGAAACAAGGTCTACCGTCAGCTGTTCCGTCTTCACCGTTACACCTTGGTAAAAGGGATCTCCATCGCATTGATGTTGTTCTCACTGGCCGAAGCGCTCGTGCTGGGCTTTGATCTTGTCTTTGGAACCAGCCCATCATGGAGCTACGCGAGCGTGCTGGCTCTCTTCGGCCTTGCTTACCTGTTGGGCTCACTAGCAGGATCGCAAGGCTTGACCGTCGGCCTGGACAAAAGGCTCGGATTGAGCTGGGACAGAGATGACCGCCTGGCCATCCATATCACCCAAAGGACAATCCCCGCTCTGAACGTCCGGTTCATCCGCTCACTGAGCAACGCGGTGATCCGGCATCGCCATGCGTTGCTGGCACAGGCCATCAACCAGCGGCTGGTATTGGAAACCTGGCTGCTTGCGCCTTTGCCTTATCGAAACACGCCAGAAGTGAAGCAACTGCAGTTCTGGACCAGTTGGAAACTCCTCGAGTTCTTCGAACCTTCGTTTAAAGGTGGGGCGATCGGAATGAGGAGATGGGCGAAGAAGCGGTACAAAAAAAGGGCCGTCGAGCGCAAGAACGGCCAACCCCTGAAGGCATTCGGGACACTCCGGGCAATGGCCGCGACGCAAAAATTCATACTTACGATTGTGTCCATGCTATGGCTGACAGTGCTTAGCCCGGTCATTGGCTACCGACTATGGACTTTGCCGAAACCTGCGTTCAGCAGCCAGTTTCCAATGGCCAACGGAACACCGGCTACCCGAATGCTCAACTTCATGGAAAGAACCCTGCGCGGACAGGCACCTCATTGGCAATTGAAGCTTCTGCCCTTGAGAAGGATGAGCCTGTTCAGCGTGATCGCCTTGATCGCCAGCTATCCGAGCGCAGGCCAACAGGTAAGCGGCTGGGTCACCGGACTGGAAATCAGCTAACGAGAACAAGGACCACTGATCACCATGACACCCCGTGAGCAACTGCGCCGAGATGGCTATCTGCTGCTGCGCCAGGCGATCCCCGAGGCCTGGCTGGATGACCTGCGCGCTGCCTTCGACGCCGGTGCCCGCGCCTCGCATGAATGGCCGATACCCCGTGGCCGCGACTGGCGCCACTCGCTGCTCGACAGCCATCCGCGGATCCAGGACCTGTGCCGCCTGCCCTTACTGTTGGCGGCCACGGGAACGATCATCGACGAACCCTTCTTCCTCTCCCATGTCGAGGGGCGCGAACCCCTCGCCGGCGGTGGCCATCAGCGCCTGCACCGGGATATGTGGGGACACCGGCCAGGGGACACGGTAACGGCCATGGCCTACTTCGACCACTTCGGCCCGGACAACGGCGCGACCCGCCTGGTCCCCGGCACCCATCGCTTCGAGCCGGGGGAAACGCCGTTCGACTTCGACGATGAAACCGGCGTGGTGCAGGTATCCGGAAGGGCCGGCGATATCCTGGTGTTCGATGTCGACCTGGTCCATGGCGCCAGCCTCAACACGTCGGGCGCACGGCGCCGCTCGGTCCTCATCAACTATTGCGCCGAACCGCTCTACGCCACCCACCTGCAGACCGCACCGATGCGCAATGTGAGCATGGATAGCAGCGAGCGCTTCGAGCCCATGGACTACGCGTTCGAGCAGCACATGCCGGGCAGCAAGGACTGAGTTGTCAGTACCGGCCTCATCGCTGGCAAGCCAGCTCCCACAGGTTCGGCGGCGCACGCAATACCTGTGGGAGCTGGCTTGCCAGCGATGAGGCCGGTACTGAAAAGAAAGATGTCGAATCTTTCATCCAGCCCGCAGCCCACGGCGATCCTGGCGCTCCTGCACTGACCTTGTAGAAACCCCAAGCGAAGCGCTTGACCCGCCTCTCCTGCGCGAGTAAGGTGCGCCGCAATTTCAACCCCCATAGGAGTCCTGCCTTGGACAGTTGTCCCAGTCGATTGCGACAGGTCTGAACAGCGAGCACGTCCGGCAGCACTTTCCCTGCCACTGTCTCGCTGATCACAGCGGACAGTGGCGATCCGCATCCCGTCCGGGATGACGCATCCTCATTCTCCCTTCCGACATTGCCCGGCAGCGTTCGCGCGGCTCGGTGACGCCACGACCTTTCGCCATCCATAACGCGCATTCGCGCCGGCTTGCAGCCGGCGTCAACACCGGACTCTATCCGTAGAGAAACGGAGGTGAATCATGGATTGGAAAATCTTTCTGCTGCGCGCCGCCGCAGCGCTCGTCCTCGGTGCCCTGATCGGCGCCGAACGGCAACTGCGCCAGCGCCTCACCGGCCTGCGCACCAACGCCCTGGTCAGCACCGGCGCCTGCCTGTTCGTGCTGATGACCCAGAGCGTCCCGGGCCTGGCCAGCGACGCCTCGCGCATCGCCGCCTACGTGGTCTCCGGCATCGGCTTCCTTGGCGGTGGCGTGATCATGCGCAACGGCCTCAACGTCCGCGGCCTGAACACCGCCGCCACCCTCTGGTGCACCGCCGCCATCGGCGTGCTGTGCAGCATGGGCCTGCTGCTGGAAGCCGCACTGGGCGCCATGGTGGTGCTCTGCGCCAATATCCTGCTGCGCGATATCGCCCAGCGCCTGAACCATCAGGACGTGGTGCCGCCCACCGAATCGGCCCAGCACTATGTCGTGGAAATCGTCTGCCGCGCCGAGGATGAAATCCAGGTGCGCAGCCTGATGCTGCACAGCTTCGACGGAGCCAGCCTGCGCCTGCAATCGCTGCACAGCGAGGACCAGGCCAACCCGGCAAAACTGGAGGTGCGCGCCGAACTGCTCGGCAATCACGACGCTACCAGCCAGCTGGAGCGCCTGGTCAGCCGTATCAGCCTGGAAAAAGGCGTCAGCTCGGTCCGCTGGCAAGTCTTCGAACTGGCGGCCGATTGAAGCCGCTGAACATCAACCCGACAGGAGCATCCGGAGCCCGGCCATGAATCCCGACCCCAGTCCCGTGACACCCAGAACCGGGCTGGGCGGCAGCTAGCGATCGCCTTTCGCGCTGCCGTCCGGCCTGACCCGACGACAGCGCACTCCCTGCGCTGCGCAAGCCCTATTGGTGGCGGCCCGCGCGGCAACCACCCGGGAGTAGATCATGCTGTTCAAACGCTTCGGCCAGCGCCTGCTGGCCTTCTTCGACCACGGCCTGAGCCGGCACCTGCGCCGCCAGGCGATCCTTGAATCACTGCGTGGCGGCAGCGCCCGCAGTCACCTGCCTGCAGACTTCGTGCGCCAGCTCACCCTGGTCGCCAAACTGGATAACGACGCCCTCTTCCAGCGCTTCGGCAGCCGTGCCGAAGGGCTCGACGAGGCTCGCGTCGAAGCCATTCGCGCGCGGGCCGGGGCCAACATGGTGGGCCAGGAAAAACCGGTCTCGCCCCTGCGCCACCTGTGGTGGTGCTACCGCAACCCGTTCAACCTGCTGCTGACCCTGCTGGCCTTGGTTTCCTGGCTGACCGAGGACCTCAAGGCCGCTACCGTAATCGGCAGTATGGTGCTGATCTCCACCCTGCTGCGCTTCGTCCAGGAGTCGCGCTCGAACCACGCCGCCGAGCGTCTGAAAAGCCTGGTGGCGAATACCGCCAGCGTGTTGCGGCCCGGGGTGCCCGGGGCCGACCGGCGCGGAGCGGTGGAAATTGCCTTCCGCGACCTGGTGCCCGGTGACCTGGTGCTGCTCAGCGCCGGCGACATGATCCCCGCCGACCTGCGGGTGCTGGAAGCCAAGGACCTGTTCGTCAGCCAGGCGGCGCTCACTGGCGAGTCCCTGCCGGTGGAGAAATTCGCCCTGCCCCGTCATGGCGCCGCCGGCAGCCCGCTGGAGCTCGACAACCTGTGCTTCATGGGCACCAACGTGGTCAGCGGCAGCGCCCGCGCGCTGGTGGTCGGCACCGGCGAGCACACCTGGTTCGGCAACCTCGCCGAACGGGTCCTGGCCAGCGACCGCGAGCCCACCGCCTTCCAGCAAGGGGTGAACAAGGTCAGCTGGCTGCTGATCCGCTTCATGCTGGTGATGGCGCCGCTGGTACTGCTGATCAACGGCTTCACCAAGGGTGACTGGCTGGAAGCTTCGCTGTTCGCTCTGTCCATCGCCGTCGGCCTGACCCCGGAAATGCTGCCGATGATCGTTACCTCGACCCTGGCCAAGGGCGCGGTGGTGCTGTCGCGCAAGAAAGTCATCGTCAAGCGCCTGGACGCCATCCAGAACTTCGGCGCCATGGATGTACTGTGCACCGACAAGACCGGCACCCTGACCCAGGACCGCATCGTCCTCGAACGCCATACCGATGTGTTCGGCACCCCCTGTGACGCGGTGCTCGACGATGCCTGGCTCAACAGCCACTACCAGACCGGCCTGAAGAACCTGCTGGATGTCGCCGTGCTGGAACACGCCGATGCCGGACGCATGGCGCGCCTCGGTGAGCGTTTCGCCAAGGTCGACGAAATCCCTTTCGACTTCCAGCGCCGGCGCATGTCGGTGGTGGTCGGCGAGCAGGACAACGGCCACCGCCTGGTGTGCAAGGGTGCGCTGGAAGAAGTGCTCGAGGTGTGCACCAGGGTGCGCATCGGCAGCGACGAGGTGCCCCTGGACGAGGCCCTGCTGGCGCGCATCCGCCAGCACACCGCCAGCCTCAACGACGATGGCCTGCGAGTGGTCGCGGTAGCGGTACGGCAGTTGCAGGGCGCTCGCGAGCAGTATCGGGTGGCCGATGAAAGCGACCTGCTGCTGACCGGCTACATTGCCTTCCTCGACCCGCCACGGGACAGCACGGCGGCGGCGCTGAAGGTGCTGGCCGAACAGGGGGTCGAGGTCAAGGTGCTGACCGGCGACAACGAGCGCGTCACTCGCCGGGTCTGCCATGACTTGGGGCTGCCGCTGAAGGGCCTGCTGCTGGGTGGCGAGATCGATGCCCTGAGCGATCGGCAACTGGGCGAGCGCGCCGCCGCGTGCAACCTGTTCGCCCGCCTCACCCCGGCGCACAAGGAGCGCATCGTGCGCCTGCTGCGCCAGCGCGGGCATGTGGTCGGTTTCATGGGCGACGGCATCAACGACGCCCCGGCCCTGCGTGCGGCGGATGTAGGCATCTCGGTGGACTCGGCGGTGGATATCGCCAAGGAAGCGGCGGACATCATCCTTCTGGAAAAGAGCCTGATGGTGCTCGAAGAAGGCGTGGTCGAAGGGCGCAAGACCTTTGCCAACATGCTCAAGTACATCAAGATGACCGCCAGTTCCAACTTCGGCAACGTCTTCAGCGTACTGGTGGCCAGTGCCTTCCTGCCCTTCCTGCCGATGCTGCCGCTGCACCTGCTGGTGCAGAACCTGCTGTACGACGTGTCGCAGACCGCGATCCCGTTCGACCATGTCGATGCCGAGCAACTGCGTAGCCCGCAGCGCTGGCAGGCCGAGGACATCGGGCGCTTCATGCTGTTCTTCGGCCCGCTGAGCTCGATCTTCGACATCCTCACCTATGCGCTGATGTGGTTCGTCTTCGCCGCCGACACGCCGGATCACCAGACCCTGTTCCAGTCCGGCTGGTTCGTCGAAGGGCTACTGTCGCAGACCCTGGTGGTGCACCTGATCCGCACCCGCCAGCTGCCCTTCGTGCAGAGCCGGGCGGCCTGGCCGCTGCTGGCGATGACCGTGGCGATCGTCGCCATCGGCCTGTTGCTGCCGATGTCGCCACTGGCCGGGTACTTCAAGTTGCAGGCGCTGCCGTGGACCTACTTCCCGTTCCTGCTGGCCATCCTGGTGGGCTATGTGGGCGTGGTGCAGGCGATGAAGGGATGGTTTGCGCGGCGGTATGGATGGAATTGATACAAGCCTCATGAGCAGCGCATGACACTGTGGGAGCTTGCCAGCGATAGGCCGGAACTGACAAAGCAAGGGGAGTTGGTGCACCATCGAGGTCACTCCCCTTGCCCGGCCGCGACCATGACCTACCTCTATTCCCTGCTGCTGATCACCGGCATCTACCTGGCCGTCCTGGCCAGCCCCGGACCGAATTTCTTCATCCTCAGCCAGATGGCCCTGAACCAGCGCCATCGCGACGCCCGCTATGTGGCCTTCGGCATCGGCACCGGCTCGGTGTTCTGGGTCATCCTCTCGATCGCCGGGCTGGCGACCCTCCTGTCGCAACATCCCTGGCTGTCATCGGCGGTACGCCTGCTCGGCGCGACCTACCTGGTCTGGTATGGCGGCCGCCTGCTCTGGTCGGCCTTGCACCCGGTGCCACGCAGCACCGTCATCGACCAGTTGCAACTGGACGGTTCGCGCCTGGCGGCCTTTCGCACCGGCCTGCTGACCTGCGTGACCAACCCCAAGGGCGCAGCGTTCTGGACCAGTGCCTTCGCCGCGATCTTCCCGGCCCATCCGCCGCTGTGGTTCTACGTGGTTACCGTGGTGCTGATCGGCGTGCTGTCGTTCGCCTGGCATGTGGGGCTGGGCATG
Source organism: Pseudomonas sp. GD04058 (assembly GCF_029836855.1). Lineage (NCBI taxonomy): Bacteria > Pseudomonadati > Pseudomonadota > Gammaproteobacteria > Pseudomonadales > Pseudomonadaceae > Pseudomonas > Pseudomonas sp. GD04058. Next base: position 96,389 of record NZ_JAOECN010000010.1, on the reverse strand, counting down.
GTGTTCGGCACCTCCCGGCTGCGCGGGCTGTACCTGCGGGTCGAGCGCTGGATCAACGGGTTCGCGGGCGCAGCGCTGATCACGCTGGGGGTGCAGCGGATCTTCAGTCGCTGAGCTTGCGACCGGCCCAGATCACCGCCTGGCCGGCGATCACGCTTTGCTGCTGCGGGTCGTAGGTCAGGGTTGGCGAACCATGCAGTTGGTAGCCTTGGGCGAGCAGTTCGGAAATGCGTTTGCAGAAGGCGGAATCGTCCTTGCCGGTGACAAGGCGGTAGACCGGCAGGCCGTCGGGGGTGGTGGCGCTCATGAGAGGTCCTTGCTGGAAAAAGGGCACAGCATATCAGCCCTCACGCGGCCCCTGTGGGAGCTGGCTTGCCAGCGATGAGGCCAGACCTGACAACATCTTGGTCAATGCCGGCCAAATCGCTGGCAAGCCAGCTCCCACAGGGGCCACATTGCAACCAGGGACCGCGTCGTCGCTGTGTTAAAGAACCCCCAGCAAGGTCCACAACCGCCGCGCTTCGGCATCCGAATTGATCAGTTCGCCCAGCAGTTCGCGCAGCGGCTTGTTGCCCCATTCCACGCCGCGACGGATCAGGTACGGCACCGGGCTGTGCGGCTCGGTACGGGCCAGGTAGTCGGCGATCACCAGCAGTTGCCGGTAGGCTTCCTCACGGGTGCGCGGCTCGGCGAACGGCGCGCGGGGTTCGATTGCGGCAGACAGGTCCATCGCGCGGGGTTTCTCCGGTTCGGGTTGCGTGGCTTCGGGCTCGGGCGGCAGCAATTGCGGCGGGTGCAGCGCGAGGAATTCACGCAGCAGGTTTTCCAGGTTGTCCAGTTGCTTGCGCAACCGCACGAACGAAGGCCCCTCGCCGCCCAGGTTGCGATCGCACCAGCCATCGAGCAGCAACAGTTGCGCCTTGGTGGTTTCCACCGCCTTGACCCCTTCGAGCCACCAGGCGACCGGCGTTCGCCGGACCTCGTCGTTGACCTTGTTCTGCAATGCCTGGGCCGCTTCGGCAGCGACCTTGGCCGGCTTGCTGTCGTTGATCTGCACCTGGCGTTGCTTCATCTGCTGCCAGCTGTACAGGTTGAAGACGCCGATCTCAGCGGATACCTGGGGAAACAATGGCATCCGGGTATGGATCACCTCGTCATAGCGCCGCGCCATCCAGAGCAGCGGCGCGGCGCGACGACCGGGGTCATCGTCGTCCAGTTGCGGATGCAGATCGCCAGGGTAGCGCTCGCACAGGCCACCGATCAGCGCCAGGGCATCGACCATACCCTTGAGCCCCTCACGGTGCAGCCAGGCCTCGCCGAGCCAGGCGGCGATCATCAGGTCCTTGCTGCGCGTCTTCATGACATCGCTGGCGATCACTTCGACCTTTTCCCAGTCGGCACGCTTGACCTCGGTGGTCGACCACACGCCCGTGGGCAGGCTGGTGTCATCTTCGCGGCGTAGTTCCTTGATGCGGTCGAACACCGCCTCGTAGTGCAGGTCGGTACCACAGGGCAGGTTCGCGGAAACGGGCTCGAGCAGCTGGCTGACCCGCGCGGAGAAGCCGGGGGTAGTCATGGTAGGTCTCCTGAATCGACCACGGCACGCGAGGCGTAGCCGAGGGGGGATGACGGCGCCTGGACCGGCAGCGGATGAATGGACAGGGGCGCCTTGCCCCCCTGGCTCATCAGCGACAGGCGCAGGAACATCCGCGTCTGGTTGTCTTCCTCGGGCTGGGCGTGCACCGGCACTTCCAGGCTCAGGGGGAATTCGGTGTAGTCGACATTCGGCTGGCGCAACGTGGAACCGTGGGCCGCCATCATGCGCAGCAGCGCCCAAGGCCCCTGGTACTGCCATTCGGCTTCCAGGCCGTTGACGTGGAGTTGCTGCTGCACCGGGTCGTTGACCGGCCGCTGGGTGCCGTCGCGGGCCCAGCGCAAGCGCAGATCGAGGGTCTGGCCAAGGCTCCAGTGCAACACCTGCTCATCTCCCGGCCAGACGATTTCACGATTGCCGGCAGCCAGGGTCCAGGCGATGACCTGGTCGGCGCCGCGTTCGCTGTCGCGGTCGGTACGCCAGGTCACTTCCATGTCGATCCCGGACAGACCGGCCTTGTCGCGCATGAGGATCGCCCCGAGCCAGGGGCGGGCCAGTGCGATCCGGTCGAGGAATTCGCCGGCCGCCGCGCGATCGCGAACCGTCAGCAGGCCGAGACCGTCCCGCGCCTGTGGCAGGCGGTTGTCGATCAGGGTGAGGAAATACTGCACCCGTGCAGGGTCCGCGTCTGGCGCATGGCGGTCGCTGGCAAAGGGGAAGCGCCCGGCCAGGTATTGATTGAAATAGCCGGCCAGTTCGTTCCAGGCGCCGGCCACGCTCTGCCGCTGGAGGTACTGGCAACGCTGCAGGGCGGTACGCTGCAGGGCATTCCAGTGCTGGGTGAGTTGCCCGGAAGCATGGGGCGCGAGGGCCGAGCCGAGGATCTTGGCGCAACTGCCCTGGTCCATGTCGTTGAAGTCGCGCACGATCAGTTGGGTGATCAGGGCTGGCGAGCTGGACGGGTTCTGGGCCTTGTACTTGACCATCTCCTCGCTAAGGGAATTGAAGTGGTTGACCAGCTCCGCCTCGCCGAGGTTGAGGCTCGGCAACTGGGTCATCAGCCAGTCCTTGGCCGGCGCCGCCTGTTCGGTGATCGCGGTGATCACGGCGAACTGTTGCTCTAGGCTTCCCTTCAGGTCCTGGGAATCCACTGCACGGAACAGGCGCAGGCCAAGGTCCTTGGTGCCGTCCCACTGGTTGATGGCGCTGTAGTCGCGGAACAGCGGCTGCCGGTACACCTCCTCGATGGCCAGGGACACATCGGCCAGGGCACTGCGGTTCAAGGCGCTTTGCAGGCCGCTGGCCAGGTCCGGACGCTGCAACTGGATAAACGCACCGTGCACGGCCAGGGCCTGGTCGGTGCGCACCTGGAAGGTCGCGGCGCCGGGCAGCTCGCTGTCCACGGTCTGTCGGCCGAGGCTGGCCCACATGGCGTCGCCCGCCACCGTTTCGGCCGTCTTGAGCAGGGCATTGCGGTACACCGGGGGAATGCCCGCCAGCGACTCGTGGGCATACTGCCGGTAGCTGTCGGCATAGCTCTGCGCCAGGCGCAGGCCCTCGCCATCCACATGGCTCAGCGGCGTCGCCTCGCCCAGCGCATCCTCGCGCAGGGCCCGGGCGACGAAGTCACGCTTGAGCAAGAGGTTGATCGCGCTTTGCAGATGGACGATGCGGTCCTGCAAGGCCAGTTGCCCGGCAGCGTTCTGCACCAGCAGGTTGCGGCTCGACGAGCCCTGGGCGATCCACTGTTCCTTGAAGGCGTATTGCATCTGCTCGGCCTGGCGCTCGGTCTCGTCGGCGATGGCCGGGCCCAGCAGCTTGCTTTGGCGGATCTTTTCCAGCAGTTCCCCGTAGCCTGCCACCAGGTCCTGGCCCTTGCCGCGGCTCCAGGTGGAGTTGGTCAGGTCGATGGCCGACTGCAGGTCTTCGATCAGCGCATCCACATGTTCCAGCTCGCGCAGGGTCTGCCCGGCGCCGTTTTCCAGGCGGTCAAGGTAGAGCTTGAGGTAGCCGGCGGAAACGACATAGCCATCGGTGCGGAAATAGTGCCCCAGCCAGTTGCCCATCAACTGGTTGAAGTTGCCCTGGATGGTGCTGCGGTACAGCGACAGGTCCAACGGCTTGAGCGGGCTGATGCCCTGGTTGACCAGCAGGCGGTTGTAGTAGCGCTCGCTGGGCAGGGTCCCGGCGTTCAGGTTCATGTCCAGGACCTGGTTGCTCAGCGGGATCAACTGGTCGAGCGGGGTCTTCTGGTTGGCCTGGGCCTGGACATAGAGACCGGCCGCCTGCTCCAGGCGCAGCACCTTGTGCACCAGTTCGCGCGCCTTGAGGTAGCTCGGCCATTGCGCCGGGTCACCGCCCTGGGGCGCAGCCGTACGCCGGGTGGCCTCGGCGATAGCCAGTACATCGCGCAACTCGGCCTGCAGCAGGTCGTGGATCGGCTGCTGCATATGGGTCATGGCGGTGCGTTGCAGCACCCGGTCCATGTCGTCGTCCAGCGACGAGAACCAGGAGGTCGGATAGGCCAGCGAGGTGAAGTGCCAGCGTGGCGCGCGCTCCAGCACGTTCCAGAAACTCTGCACGTTGTGCCGGGTCAGTTCCTGGCGATGACTGTCGTCAGGGACCGCGACGTAGTCGTTCTGTGCGTTCTGCAACAGCCGCGACAATTCGCCGGCATCGCGCAGCGAATCGCGCCACACCCAGATCATGCCGATGGCCCAGAGCACACCGACCACCGCCGCGCTCACCGCGACGATCCGCTGCCAGCGCTGGCGCAGTTGCAACAGCCGCGGAATCGGCCGGGCCAGGCCGCGCTCGGCGTTGATGCGCTGCTGCCAAAGGCCGTGAGCGAAGACGTTCTGCACCCGCGGCTGGTCCAGCGCAGTCAATGGCCCGGCCTCGCCCGGCATCGCCTGGGTGCCGGTGAAGTACAGGCCGCGCAGCGCCGGCGCCTCGCCGTGGGTGTTGCCCTGGAACACCGGCCACAGGAGCATCTGCAGGTTGCGTCGCATGCCCTCGAAACGCTGCGGCAGGGTGTCCAGTTCGTTGCTCAGTTGCCCGGACAGGGTCCCCATCTGCACGATCGCCTCGGACAGCGCATGGCTGATGCCATCCACCGCGTCGTCGGTCCACTGCGATTGCCAGGCCGCCTCCGCCGGATAGGGCGACGACCAGCCGAGCGCCTGCTTGCGTGCCTGCTCCGGCAAGGCCCGGGCCAGTTCCTGGAAGCCCGGCACCTCGTCCATCCCGGTGACCAGCACATAGACCGGCAGGCTGGTACCAAGGCGCTGCAGCAGGTCGATGAAGCGCCGGCGTGCGTCCAGGCCCAGGGTCGCGGCACGGTCGGCGTCGAGCAGGTCGGCGGCGGCGATGGTCCAGATCACGCCGTCCAGCGGTCGGCGCGTGCGCAGGCGCAATAGCAGGCCGATCAGGTTCCACCAGCCGCTGGCCTGCTTCATGCCTTCGCCGGGCATGAACAGCGCCTGCGGCACCACCAGTACAGCGCCGCTGGGATCCGCCCACCAGCGACCGAACCAGGCCGGTTTGTCCACCGGGTTGAGGTTCCAGTCGGCGCACAGACGCTTGCCTTCGACCTCGTCACCGAGCATCAGCAGCCAGGGTGCCTGGTAGCGGTCGCTGACCCCCTGTTCGTGTTCCATCTGACGCACGGCCAGGTAAAAGCTGCGCACCGTCGCGCCATTGCGGCTGCGTAGCCATAGCACCAGCAGCACCACCAGCAGCAGGACGACCAGGATGCCGATCACCCAGGCCACGACGGACAGGCTCATGAAATCGGCTCCTGGACTTGGTGGGGCACGGCCAGGTGCAGCACCGGCGACAGCTCCTGGCCGATATCGCGCCAGAACAGGTGGCCGACTGCGACCAGCAGCAAGGTCACGCCAAGGATCAGCAGGCCCAGGCGCACCCCGTCGCCCATGGTTTCACGCGGCGCAAGCTGCTGTGGGCGGACACTGGCCGGCTCTGCCAGCAAAGCACTGACGTTGGTGTAGTCCGGATCACGCTGGCGGGTGAAGTTGTACAGCGCATGCCGCCATTTGGCGTGCAGCGCTTCGCCGCCCGGTCCGCGCAGGCGGCCATGGAAACCGAGGATCAGGCACAACAGGTACACATTGCCCAGGTCCTGGCTGGTCGGTGCCTGCTCATCGAGCAGGCGCTTGATCTCCACCGGCAGGCGATCGCCGGCCTGGCGGCTGCTGTACAGGCGCAACTCCAGGGGGCGCTCCTGCCACACCGGCTGGCCGGGCCAGTCGGCGAACAGCAGGGTCTCGTCGACCAGGGCGACGAAGGCGTAGACCATCGACTTGACCTGCAAGGGCGCCGAATCGCCGACGCTGGCAAAGGCCGTACGCCAGAGGCGGCGGGTGGCGCCGGTGGAGAGCTCGACCACCTGGTCGACGAGCTTGTCGAGGTCCTGGCCGCGCTTGTCCAGTTCGTCCCAGGCTTGCGCCCAGTCCTGCCAGGCCTGGTGAAAGGCACTGGTCAGGGGCGCATCCTGCACGCCGCGATAACGCGAAACGGCAATCCCTTCTGGCATAGGCTTCCCTACCGTGTCAGGCGTCTTGTTCTTCGTGGTCGTCGTCGATCAGCAGTACGATCTGCCAAGGCCGGAAGGCTTCACCCGAGCCGGTGGACACGATCTGCAACGGCTGGTGCGGGTCGAAACCCGGGCCACCGGCCTCGATCACGAACAGGCGGGTATCGTCGCCGACCCCGTAGGCCACCTGATCCTTGCGGCTCATCGGGTTGTGCGCCAGGCCCGGGCGGCGCTGGCGCGCCAGTTCGGGCACCTGTGCGGCAGAGGCGATGATGGTCCGCCCCAGCCACAGGCGGGCACCCTCCTCGGGCGTTCCGGCCGGCATGCGCAGGCCGATGACCAGGGTCTGGCTGGCCGCCGACGATGGCAGGCTGATCTCGTAGACATTGCCCATCTGTTTAAACAGATGGCTGCGATAGCCCAGGCGCAGCTTGCCCAGTACCTGCTCCATCCAGCGCAGCACCTCGTCGTAGCCGCGGTACAGGTCAAGAAAATCCAGCGGCGCAAAGGCCGGAACGCCCCTGGCCGGATCGAGCACCGACCAACTGCCGGCCATGCCCAGCAACAGCCCGTGCAGGCCCTGGGGCGTGGCGATGCGGCTGTTGAGCAGGCCTTCGACTTCCGGCAGGCGCGCCCACAGGGCTGCCGATTGCCGGCGCAGTTCCTCGGCACTAGCGGCATCCCCTTGCAGCGCCTGCAGGCGCTTGCCGAGGAAGACGCATTTCTCGCGGATCATCGCGCAGAGCTGGAAGACCCGCTGGCCCAGGGGCGATTCGGGCAGGATGCGCGGCGTCGGTGCAATGAAATCATCCATTACCTTGTAGCCGCCATCGGCCTTGCTGATCCGCAGCAACGGCAGGCACACGGTGTCGGCCTTGCTGGCATCGGTCACCAGGCGCGGGTGCGGTATCCAGACCTGGACGGGCTCGTCATCGAGGTTGTTGTCGAGGTTGGGTACCGGCTCGCTGAGCGCCGACCGCCAGCGACCGTCCAGCGGACGCAGGCGCTGGCCCTGCCAGATCGGGCTGACGGCGAGGTAAAGGGTGACACTGGCATCGGGCGCGGCGGCGATCACCTCGACCAGGTCGAACTCGGGCAGGCCGCCCTCCCCCGGTTCGATACTGATCGGCATGCCGTCGGGCAACGTAGCCTCCAGGCCAAGGATGCGCAGCTTGCCGGCGACCAGCGCCGGCTGCTCCCAGGACAGTTGGGTCACGCCCCAGTACCAGGGGTTGGCGGCCCTGGCCAGGTGCGCGGCGATGGCCTCGGCCCGCAGTCCTTGCAACTGAAAATGCTGGGGCAGCAGTTGCATGCCTTCGTACCAGCAGACCACATCAGGTCGCACGCTCATAGGTTCCCTTGACATCCTGTATTTGGCATCTGTGCAAACGCGCCCGCGCTCAGCGCAGGTTCTGGTCGAGCAGGGTCATCTCGCGCGCATCGAATTTCAAGCGGATGCTGCGCTGGTCTTCCAGGCGCAGGCGATGGGCGCCCGGGCTCTGGTAATTGGCAAAGGCCACGAGCCCTACCGAGGGTTTTCCGTCCAGCGGGAAGGTCGAGGATTCAATCAACTGTCCCGGCACCAGTTCCAGGCCCCAGACATAAAGATATTGACGAAAGTCGCGCTGATATTGATCGCGCGTTGCAAACCATTGTTTTGCTGTAAGTCCCGATAACTTTGCAAGCAAATCATTATCGTTGACTGCAATAAAGTCGACCGCGATGGGCGAGTCATCATTTGCACGCAAAGCAACATCGAGGGTAACTCCGTCGACACTTACCCTGGATCCAAAATAGGCGCAGCCGGCCATATGGGCCAAGCCTAAAAGTATCACCGTCATCCTGAAAAACTTGAACTTCTTAAGACGCATAATGATCCAAGAAAAGTTTTATTTGCATTTCCGGATGCCTGTTATAGCATCCATGCCAATTCGCCACCACGACGAATTGAGGTGATTGCGGAAAACAGGATCCTCCAACGCGAGTGTGTCCGCTCCGCGGTCTAAGCAAGGGAATGCGATCAGTGGGAAACCGTTGCATTGCGCCCGCCTTCTGCATCGGAGTCAGCCACTATGGAAGAGAGTATTCAGCACAAGCTGGGCCGGGTTCGTCCGCCTCGTGTGCAGATCACCTACGACGTCGAAATCGGCAACGCCATCGAGAAAAAGGAACTGCCGCTGGTCATGGGCATTCTGGCCGACCTTTCCGGCGCCACGCCCAACCCGGAAAAACTCAATGAGCGTCGCTTCGTCGAGATCGACAGCGACAACTTCAACCAGGTCCTCAATTCGATCAAGCCCAGCGTTACCGTCAACGTCAAGAACACCCTCAGCGGTGGTAACTCCCCTCTTAGCGCCAAGCTGGTCTTCGAGTCGATCGAAGACTTCGATCCGATCAACGTGGTGAAAAAAGTCGATGCACTCAAGGTGCTGTTTGGTGCCCGCGAGCGCCTGCGCGATCTGCTGACCAAGCTCGATGGCAACGACAGGCTCGATGAAATGCTGAAGCAGGTGCTGTCCAGTGCCGACGAGGATCTTGAGCTGATCAAGGCGGCTCGCTCCGATGCCACGGCGAAAATCGACGCCAAGCCCGAAGACAAGACAGACGACACGGATACCGGCGAAACCCCGGAAACCAAGTAACCGGCCCGACGCCTGATTCGCCCGCCCGATCACTCCCCTTGCATCCGGAGACTTCACCATGCCCGCGTCCAGCACCGAGAATCCAAGCGAAGGCAGCACCCAGACCCTGACCCTGCTGGAAAAGATCATCCAGGAAGGCCAGATCATTCATGACGAGAGCCAGAAGGTCTACGCCCAGGACCTGATCGCCGAGTTCGCCAGCCAGGTGCTCGACAAGGCCCTCACTGTCAGCCAGGGCGAAGACCCTGACACCCGCGCCCTGATCAACAACCGCATCGAGCAGATCGACAAGCTGATCGGCGACCAGCTCAACGAAATCCTCCACGACGAAGGCTTCCAGAAGCTCGAAGCGTCCTGGCGCGGCCTGCATATGCTGGTCAGCAACACCGAGACCAGCACCCGCCTGAAACTGCGCCTGCTCAACGTGTCCCAGGACGAACTGAAGAAAGACCTGACCCGCGCTGTCGACTTCGACCAGACCGTGCTCTTCAAGAAGATCTACGAAGAGGAATACGGCACCTTCGGTGGCAACCCGTTCAGCGTCCTCGTCGGCGATTACTTCTTCGGCCGCCACCCGCAGGACATCGCCTTGCTGCGCAAGCTGTCCGAAGTCGCCGCCAATGCCCACGCGCCCTTCATCGCCGCGGCCAGCCCACTGCTGTTCGACATGAAGCAGTTCACCGACCTGGGCGTGCCGAAGGACCTGGCCAAGCTGTTCGAAAGCCTGGAGCTGGGCCCCTGGCAGGACTTCCGCAACACCGAGGACTCGCGCTACGTATCCCTGGTGCTGCCGCGCTTCCTCCTGCGCCTGCCCTACGGCCCGGACACACTACCGGTGGAGGGCATGAACTTCACCGAGAACGTCAGCGACCCGGACGGTAAACAGTACCTGTGGGGCAACGCCGCCTGGGCCCTGGCCCGGCGCATCACCGACGCCTACGCCAGGTTCGGCTGGGCGGCGGCGATCCGCGGCGCCGAGAGCGGTGGCGCGTTGACCAACCTGCCGCAGCACACCTTCAAGACCGCGTCCGGTGACCTGACCCTCAAATGCCCGACCGAAGTGGCGATCACCGACCGCCGCGAGAAGGAGCTCAACGACCTCGGCTTCATCGCCCTGTGCCACAAGAAAAACACCGGTACCGCGGTATTCTTCGGCGGCCAGACCACCAACAAGCCACGCACCTACAACACCAACGAGGCCAATGCCAACGCGCGGATCTCCTCGATGCTGCCGTATGTACTGGCGTCGTCGCGCTTCGCCCATTACCTGAAGGTCATCATGCGTGACAAGGTGGGCAGCTTCATGACCCGCGACAACGTACAGACCTACCTGAACAACTGGATCGCCGACTACGTGCTGGTCAACGACAACGCGCCCCAGGACATCAAGGCCCAGTACCCGCTGCGTGAAGCCCGCATCGACGTGACCGAGGTCGCCGGCAAGCCGGGCGCCTACCGTGCCACGGTGTTCCTGCGTCCGCACTTCCAGCTCGAAGAGCTGACCGCCTCGATCCGCCTGGTAGCCACGCTGCCACCACCGGTCGCTGCCTGACCCCGGCTCCTGCGGGCCGGGCCCGCAGGAGTGCTTTCCCTACCTATTCGAATTTTCTGACTGCAGGAGCTTCACGCGATGGATGCGATCATTCTGGACCTGGGCGACGACATCAAAGGTGACTCGCTGATCGAAGGCTACAAGGACAAGATCGAGATCATGTCCTACAGCCACAACGTCGCCATGCAGGTGACCAACGACGTCAGCAACACCGAGCGGACCTCGGGCAAGCCCTTCGTCGGCGAATTCACCCTGACCAAGTTCATCGATACCTCCACCCCCAACCTTAATCTCTATTGCGTCTCCGGCAAGCCGGTGGCCGAGGCCAAGATCACCGTCGGCCGCAACGCCGCCGAGAGCAGCGGGCAGATCATGCCCTTCATCGTCTACACCCTGACCAACGTGATCTTCTCCAACGTCAGTGTCAGCGGCGGCACCGGTGGCAAGCCGGTGGAAACCATTTCCCTGAACTTCACCAAGATCAAATGGGAACTGACCACGCAGAAAGACGACGGCACCAAGGAAGGCGTGGCGGGCACCAGTTGGGACATGACCCTGAACAAGGCCGGTGCCTGAGTAGATGTCCAGCGGTCACCGCCCCCTGCTGTTCGAACGCCTCGGCGACCCTGCGGGCGAGGCGCCGACCCTCTACCGCCAGGCCCTGGCCGACTCGGTCCGCGAGGAACTGACGCGGCTGCTCAACAGCCGCCGTGCGGGCCCGACGCTGAGCACGCCGCCCACGGTGCTGGACTACGGCATTGGCGACTGGAGCGGCCTGCAGGCCAGCAACAGCGACGATCGCCGGCGCATCGCCCGGGAAGTCCGCGCCGCCATCAACCACTTCGAACCACGCCTGAAGGCCGGCGAGGTCGAAGTACGCCAGGTGGCCGGACAACCACGGCGGCTGAATATCCTGGTCAGCGGCATGCTGCGCCAGGGTGGCCAGCAGTGGCCGGTGGCCTTTGTCCTGGACAAGCATGACTCGGCGGTGGAGGTCAGCCATGAGCGACTCGATTGACCCGCTGCTGCTCAACTATTACCAGCGCGAGCTGGCCTGGCTGCGCAACGCCGGCAGCGCCTTCGCCGAGCGCTATCCCAAGGTGGCCCGGCGCCTTGAGCTGTCGCCCGGAGAGAGCCAGGACCCTCATGTGGAACGGCTGCTGGAAGGTTTCTCCCTGCTCTCGGCACGCCTGCAACGGCGCCTGGACGACGACTACGCCGAATTCAGCGACGCCCTGCTGGAACAGCTTTACCCGCTGGCCCTGCGCCCCTTGCCCTCCTGCGCCATCGTGCGCTTCGAACCGGACCTGACCAAGGGTGCGCTCGACAGCGGCTATACCCTGCCCCGCGATACCCCGCTGTTCGTCACCACGACCCGTGGCGACAGCCTGCATTTTCGTACCGGCGCCGAGGTCACCCTGTGGCCGTTGCAGATCAGCGAAGCGGTACTGCTCGGCGCCGACGAGGCCCGCGAGCTGACCGGGCTGCACCAGGCCGCGTCGGCCCTGCGCCTGCGTATCGATTGCCTGGGCAAGGCGTCCTGGAACGAACTAGACCTGCGCCATCTGCGCGTGCACCTCGATGCATCGCCCATGGTCAATGCCGCGCTTTACGACCTGCTGGGCGCCCATACCATCGCGGTGTGCAATGGCGCCAGCCGCGAGCGCCTGCTGCGCCTGGACCGCCTGCCGCAGGTGGTGGGCTTTGCCGAGCACGAGGCACTGCTGCCCGAGGAGGACGGCGTACATCCCGGTCTGCGCCTGCTGGCCGAGTACTTCGCCTTCCCGGAGAAATTCCACTTCTTCGACCTGCCCCTCGACCCGCGCCAGATCGAGGGCAGCAGCCTGCAGCTGTACCTGGTGTTCGACCGCCCGGCACCCACGCACCTGTTTCTGCAGCCCGGCGACTTCGCCCTGGGCTGCGCCCCGGCGATCAATCTGTTCCGCCGCACCTCCGAGCCCTTGCGCCCGGACGGACGCAGCAGCGAATACCGCCTGGTCGCCGACAGCCATCGTGAAAACAGCGTCGAGATCCACAGCATCCGCAGCCTGCGCGCCCTGGGCGCCGATGGTGTGGTGCGCCCGCTGGCGCCCTACTACGGCAGCCAGCACGGCAGCGCTGCCACCCGGTACTGGCACGCACGGCGCATCCATGGGCTGACCCCGAACCGCATCGGCAGCGACATGATGATCAGCCTGGTGGACCCCGGCTTCGATCCACTGCGCCAGGCCTGGGACTTCAGCCTCAGCGCCGACCTGCTGTGCACCAACCGCCATCTGGCGCAGAGCCTGGCGGCCGGTACCCGGCTATCCTTCGAGCGCCCCGGCGCACCGGCCAGCGCATACCTGGTCAACCCGCCCAGCGCCCAGGGGGTACCGAGCCTGGACGGCCAGTCGCGCTGGCGCCTGGTGTCGCAGCTCACGCTCAATCACCTGTCGCTGGTGGAAGGCCCGCAAGCCCTGGGGGCCCTGCGGGAAATCCTGGTGTTGCACAACCTGCGCAACGAAGCCAGCGCCAGCCGCCAGATCGACGGCCTGAAGAGCCTGAGCAGCGAACGTCGCGTGGCCCAGGTCGGCAACGATGCCTGGCGCGGCTGGCGCAAGGGCCTGGAAGTTCGCATCCAGCTTGACCCGACCCACTTCGCCGGGCATAGCACCGTGCTGTTTTCTGCGGTGCTGGCGCAATTCTTCTCGCTCTATGCCACCGCCAACCGCTATATCAGTACGGTACTGGTCGATGCCGATGACCCCACCAAGGAAATCAAGACATGGAGCCCGCAAGCCGGCATGCCCCTGAGCCTCTGAGCCAGACACTGCGCGAGCGCCCGCAAGGTTTCGAGCTGCTCCAGGCCCTGCTGATCCTCGAACACGAGAACCGCAAGGCCACCTCCCTCGGCTGCGGCAGCGTCCCGCAGAACGAAGCGGTGCGCCTGCGTGGCCCGCTGACCCCGGTGTTTGCCGTGGCACAGGTGGAAAAGCTCAGCCATGACACGACGGATCCGCGGCCGATCCTGAGCACCCCGGTGTTCGGCCTCGGCGGTGCAGACGGCCCGCTGCCCTACGCCTTCCAGGAATGGCTGCAACAGCGTGCCGTGGCCCGCGACCATGCCCCGGCGGAATTTCTCGACCTGTTCCAGCATCGCCTGCTCAGCCTGCTCTACCGCGCCCTGCGCAAGCATCGCATCGCCTTCGGTTTCGCCAGGCCCGAGGCCAGCCCGGTGCATCGGCAACTGCGTGCCTTGAGCGGCCTGCTGCCCCAAGGCCTGCACGAGCGCCAGGGCCTGCCGGACGCCGTGCTGCTGGCGCGCACCGCCCTGCTTGCCGGCGGACGGCGCTCGCTGGCCGGCTTCGTGTCCATCGTCCGCCATCATTTCGGCCTACCGCTGAGCATCGCCCCCTACACCGGCGCCTGGTGCGAAATACCGCCCGGCAGCCGCAGCGTGCTTGGCCGTGGCCGGCGCAACCTGAGCCTTGGGCGCACGGCGATCGCCGGCAAGCACATCTGGGACGAGCACGCCGGCATTACCCTGACGTTCAGCCCGCTCAGCCAGGCCCAGGCCGACTCATTGCTGCCCGGCGCCGACGTACACGGGCAGTTGGCCGACCTCGCCGCGCTGTATTTCGGTCCCGACCTGGACTGCAGGCTGGTCCTCGAAATCAAGGGTGCGCCCGTGCTCCACCTGGGCCGCCAGCACGATACCCGGTTGAACTGGAACAACGGTGTGCGCCGGCACGCGGCTCCGGATCAGCTCCAGCGCATCGAAACCCGCTTGCGCCAACCCGACAGGGAGTGAACATGGAACTCGGCAGCCTGATCGCCTGTTTGAACCCGGATACCCGCGACGCCCTGGAGCGCGCCGCCCAGCGCTGCCTGCAGCGCGGCCATCATTTCGTCGAGGTGGAGCACTTTCTCCTCGAACTGCTGGAAATCCAGGGCGGCGACCTGGCCTGCCTGCTGCCGCCCTTCAAGGTCGAGCGCGACGCGCTGGCCGAACAGATCAACCGGGCCCTGGAACTGTTCAAGTCGGGCAATACCCGCACGCCATCGCTGTCGGCGCAGACCATCGACCTGCTCAAGGAAACCGTGCTCCAGGCCAGTATTCGCGGCGGCGGACAGCGTATCCGCTCCGGGCAGTTGTTGCTGACCCTGCTGGAACGCGAGGCGTTGCGCAGCCAGTTGCTCAACAGCGCCTCCGGCCTGCTGGCCATCCCGCTGGACAGCCTGCGCGCACGCTTCCAGGAACTGACCCGCAGCTCCCGCGAGCAACCGGCCGAGCCAGCGCCACCCAAGCGTGGCAAGGGTTCGGCAAACAGCAGCGAAGACCCGGTCCTCGAGCAATACACCCAGGACCTCACGGCCGACGCCAGGGCCGGCCGCATCGACCCGATCATCGGTCGCGAAGGCGAGATCCGCCAATGCATCGACATCCTCCTTCGCCGCCGGCAGAACAACCCGATCCTGGTCGGTGCGCCGGGCGTGGGCAAGACCGCGCTGGTCGAAGGCCTGGCGCTGCGCATCGCCGCCGGCGACGTACCACCGGCCCTGCAGGACGTTTGCCTGCGGGTACTCGACCTCGGCCTGCTCCAGGCCGGAGCCGGGGTCAAGGGCGAATTCGAGCAGCGCCTCAAGGGCGTGATAGACGCCGTGCGCAGCTCGCCCAGCCCGACCATCATGTTCATCGACGAGGCCCATACCCTGATCGGCGCCGGCGGCGCCGAAGGTGGCAGCGATGCGGCCAACCTGCTCAAGCCGGCCCTGGCCCGGGGCGAGCTGCGTACCCTGGCCGCGACCACCTGGCAGGAATACAAGAAGTACTTCGAGAAGGACCCGGCCCTGGCCCGACGCTTCCAGCTGGTCCAGGTGGAAGAACCGAGCGAAGCCACCTGCGTGCAGATGCTGCGTGGCATCGCCGCCAGGCTGGAGCAGCACCACGGCGTGCTGGTGTTGGACAGCGCCATCCAGGACGCGGTGAAGCTGTCGCACCGCTACATTTCCGGGCGCCAGCTGCCGGACAAGGCCATCAGCATCCTCGACACCGCTTGCGCCCGGGTTGCCCTCGGCCAGCACGACGTGCCGCCGCCCCTGGAAAACCTGCGCCACCGCCAGCACAGCCTCGATGAAGAACTGCAGCGCCTGCGTCGCGAGCAGGCCACCGGCCAGGATCACCGCGACCGCATCACCACCCTGGAAACCGAACTGACCCTCAACCAGGACGCCATGCGCGAGCTGGAAAGTCGCTGGAGCGAAGAGCGCGAAGCCGTGCGCGAATTGCTCGAAACCCGCCGCGAGCTGCTGGCGCTGAGCGAGAAGGCCGACGCCGACGGTGAACGCCGCGATCCCGACACCGACAGCCGCATCGATTACCTGGCCGCCGAACTGCTGCGGCTCGAGGCGGGCCTGGATGCCATTCGCCAGGATGATCCGCTGGTACCCGAGCAGGTCGACTCGAAGATCGTCGCTGCGGTGATCGCCGGCTGGACCGGTATCCCGGTGGGCAAGATGCTCGCCGACGAAGCCCATGCCGTGCGTACCCTCGGCCAGCGCATGGGCCAGCGGGTGATGGGCCAGAAAGCCGCGCTGGATACCATCGCCCAGCGCCTGCAGGCCTACCGTGCCGGCCTGACCGACCCACAGAAACCGGTCGGTGTGTTCCTCCTGCCCGGCCCCACCGGCGTGGGCAAGACCGAGACCGCCTACGCCCTGGCCGACGCCCTGTACGGTGGCGAGCGCAACCTGATCAGCATCAACCTGTCGGAGTACCAGGAAGCCCACACCGTCAGCCAGCTCAAGGGCGCCCCGCCCGGCTATGTCGGCTACGGCAGCGGCGGCGTGCTCACCGAAGCGGTGCGGCGCAAACCCTATTCGGTGGTGCTGCTGGACGAGATCGAAAAGGCCCACCCGGATGTGCTGGAAGCCTTCTACAACGTCTTCGACAAGGGCGTGATGGAAGACGGCAGCGGCCTGATCGTCGATTTCAAGAACACCGTGATGCTTGCCACCAGCAACGTCGGTGCCGAGCTGATCCTCGACACGGCGAAGGCCGACCTGGACGGGGACGCGTTCAACGAGCGCCTGCACAAGGTGCTGTTGCAGGCCTTCCGCCCGGCGTTCCTGGCGCGGATGACCGTGGTGCCCTACCACCCGCTGGACGAGGCCACGCTGGAAGGTATCGTCCTGGCCAAGCTGGAGAAACTGCGCGAACGCTACAAGGCCGCCACCGGCAAGCAGTTCGACTTCGACCGCGGCATCGTCAAGGCGGTACTCGGTAAATGCAGCGGCGCCGGCGCACGGGATATCGAAAATGTGCTGATGAAGCAGGTCACCGGAAAACTGGCGGAGTGGGCACTTGAGTAAAAGCGCCGTGAGCCTGCCATGACCGTGTACAGTCACAGTTTTGCCCGATCCATCCCGAGAGCCCTAGATGCCCCGCGCCACCGACAGCACCACCAGCCTCTCCCTCAGCGCCAGTGCCCTGCCCGATCTCTATCCCGAGGCGCTGAGCGGCACCGAGCTGCTCAATGGCCTGGGCATGCTGATGCTGCGCGGGCACTCGGATGCGGCGCTGGCCCTGGCTGACGCGGTCGCCAGCCATGTCACCGTCACCCTGCACAACGATGAGCACATGCGCCCGCTGGACGGCCTGGTGGCCGAGATCCGCCAGATGCCCGCCGATGCCAGCGCCGACCGCTACCAGTTGCTGCTGCGGCCCTGGCTGTGGTGGCTCAACCTCGCGAGCAACAACCGGGTATTCCAGAACCTGACCACGGCGGACATCGCCAGCCAGATCTTCTATGCCCACGGCTTCAGCGACTACAAGCTGTCCCTGAACGGCAGCTACACGGCCAGGGAGTACTGCGTGCAATACGGCGAAAGCGACTTCGCCTTCGTCTCGCGGTTGCTGGAGGAAGACGGCATCTTCTGGTTCTTCACCCACGAGGCTGGCGTGCATACGCTGGTGCTGGCCGACAACAACGACGCCTTCCCGGCCATCCCCAACGGCCCGGCCATCCAGTACCTGGGCCAGGGCATGGGGGTGCGCGAGCTGCACGGCATCCGTTCCGGGCAACTGGTGATGCAGGCGGTCGCCGGGGTCTATTCGGCGAGCGACTACACCTTCGCCACACCCACCACCGAGCTGTACAGCCAGGCCGAAGCCAAGGCCGGGCCGCTGAACCTCTACGAGCACCCCGGCGGCTACATCGAAAAGGCACGCGGCGATGCCCTGACCAAGCAACGGGTCGACGGCCTGCGCAGCCAGGAGCAGCGCTTCATCGGCGAAAGCGACTGCCGCTGGCTGGTGCCCGGCCATTACTTCTCCCTTGCCGGCCATGACGACGACGCCCTGAACAGCGACTGGGTAGTGACCTCGGTCACCCACGACGTCGATCACCAGCATTACCGCAACCGCTTCGAGGCTATCCCCAAGGCCACCGCCTACCGCCCGCCCCGGGTCACGCCCAAGCCGCGCATGCATACCCAGACCGCCAGGGTGGTCGGCAAGGCCAGCGAGGAAATCTGGACCGACCAACATGGCCGGATCAAGATCCAGTTTCCCTGGGACCGCGACGGCAAGGGCGACGAAAGCAGTTCGTGTTGGGTCCGCGTGGTCCTGCCCTGGACCGGCCAGGCCTTCGGCATGCAGTTCGTGCCCAGGGTCGGCCAGGAAGTGATCGTTACCTTCATCGATGGCGACCCGGACCGCCCCCTGGTCAGCGGCTGCGTGTACAACGGCGACAACACTCCGCCCTGGCCCCTGCCGGAAAACCAGACCCAGTCGGGCATCATGACCAACTCGTCGAAGGGCGGCGGCGGCTTCAACGCCCTGCGCTTCGACGACAAGAAGGACAGCGAGGAAGTGTTTCTCCAGGCGCAGAAGGACTTCAATACCAAGGTGCTCAACGATGTCACCGTGGACATCGGCCACGACGAAACCCAGACGGTGAAGAACGCCCGGACCCGCACGGTCAAGGAAGGCGATGAAACCATCACCCTGGAAAAGGGCAAGCGTACGGTGGCGATCCAGACCGGCAGCGACAGCCTCGACGTCAAGGACAGCCGCACCGTCACCGTCGGCGGCGACCAGACCCACCAGACCGGCGGCAACTACACCGACAAGGTCAGCGGCAACTACAGCCTGACCATTGATGGCGACCTGAGCATCAAGGTCAGCGGATCCATCACCCTGCAAAGCGGTGCCAGCTTCAGCATCAAGAGCGGCGCCGACCTGGCGGTGCAGGCCAGTACGTCCATCGCGCAGAAGGCCGGTACCTCCTTCGCCAACCAGGCCGGCACCTCGCTGGAGAACAAGGCCGGCACGACCCTGACCAACGACGCCGGCGTCAGCCTGACCAACAAGGGTGGCGCTGAACAGACCGTGGATGGCGGGGGGATGCTGACGATCAAGGGCGGACTGGTGAAGATCAATTGAAGAATACCGCCAGGGGTGATGCTTTCCAGCTCGAACGCGGCGACTCGCGGCTTACCGGGCGGCTGCTCGAGGGTGACCTCGACGGCCCCCTGCGCATCGAGGAAAACGCCCGGCCCCAGGCCAGCCTCAACTATGCCGGCGGGGTGCTGCACGGGGTCAGCCAGACCTTCCATGCCAATGGCCGGGTCTCGGCACGGTTGCCGTTCAGCAACGACAAACTGGAAGGCGTGGCTAGTTTCTACGGCGAGGACGGCCAGTTGCTGCGTTCAGCCAGCTACCGCCGCGGACTGCTGCATGGCGAGGCGGTCAGCTACTTTCCCGACGGCAGCGTGGCCGAGCGCGAGCTGTACAGCAATGGTGTACGCGAGGGGTTGCAGCAGCGTTATCACGCCAACGGCAAGCTGGCGATGAGGGCCCAGTACCTCAATGGCCAGGCGCTGGATCCGGGGCAGAAATATGCCGAGGATGGCCGGCCGCTGAATGCGGCGGGGAAACCGGTTTCGCGGTTGAAGTGGTGGTGGACCAATGGCGCGGAATAAGGTCCGGGATCTGCTTTGATCCTTGAGGGCCTAATCGCTGGCAAGCCAGCTCCCACAGGGATTTGAGCTGTGGGAGCTGGCTTGCCAGCGATTAGGCCCTCAAGGCAACTCAAGGAATCAGGGTCTGCACCTGCCCCGCGAAGTTGATCTTGATCACCCCCGCCCAGTTGCACATCAGCATGCTGTTGGCATCCAGCGCCGGCATGTTGCCCAACAGCACCGTGGGCGCGCCGGGAATCCATGGCGAGGCGGTGGCCGGGATGCACGGCATCGGCGTCAGCACCCCGAGGGCGGCGGCGGTAGCGGCGGCGACCATCGGGTTGGCCATGCTCGTGCACATGCCGAAGGTAGGGATATTGACCAGCGGGATATGGTCCATGATGTTCGCCGCCGGCACCCCACCGACCATCACCCGGTTGACCGGCAGGACATTCAGCGCGCAAGGCGCAGCACCGAAGCTGCATTGCAGCAAGGCGCCGGTACAGACCTGGGGGCAGGACATCAGCAAGCTCCAATCCGTGGAATCGAAGTGTCCGACTCTACCCCATTCCCATGACATTTCCTTCTCCCGAGCAGTCCCCATCAGCGGCATATTTCTTCCAGTTATTGATCTAGCTTTATTGATAATTGGACTGCATATGAAAACTTCTCTAAAACCTGCTCACCCGGCCACTGTTCGCCGGGCAACTGTTCACCTAGCAACACCTGGGCAACAGTTGCCTTCCGTGCCAACACCTCGGGCAGCCGCGATACCAATGCAACCCATTGATTCATAAGGCTTATGGAAACTGGAACGGCTCTTGCTCCATTCCAGGAAAACCACAGCGCCAAGGAATCCGAATCAATGAGCACCGCATTCAACATCGTCGCCGTTTCCGGTGGGGCCTGGCGCCCATCGCGCACCCTGGTCCTGACCGAGGCCCTGATCGGCGCGCTCGGCCAGCATCTGGACTTCAACGTGCAGGTCATCGAACTGGGCGACATCGCCCGCCCCGTCGGCGGCGCCCTGTCGCGCAGTGAATTGCCCGCCGACGTCGAGGCACAACTGTTGGCCATCGAACAGGCCGACCTGCTGATCGTCGCCGCCCCAGTGTATCGCGGCTCGTACCCAGGCCAGTTCAAGCACCTGTTCGACCTGATCGGCCAGGATGCCCTGATCGACACTCCGGTGCTGCTCGCCGCTACCGGCGGCAGCGAGCGCCACGCGCTGGTCATCGATCATCAACTGCGCCCGCTCTTCAGTTTCTTCCAGGCCCTGACCCTGCCGATCGGTGTCTACGCCTCGCAAGCCGATTTCGACGATTACCGCATCACCAGCCCGGCCTTGCAGGCACGCATCGCCCTGGCTGCGGAACGCGCCGCCGCCGTGCTTGGCGGGGTGATCGACAGTGCACCCCGCAAGATCGCTTGAGGCATGCCCATGACCCTGCCCTCGCCTACCTTGCAAACCCCACTGCAAATCGCCCGTGAGCTGGCTGCCGGATTTGCCGCCACCGCCGTCGAACGCGACGCCCGCGGCGGCACGCCGAAAGCCGAACGCGATGCCCTGCGCGCCAGCGGCCTGCTCGGCCTGGTCATTCCGACCCAGTACGGCGGCCTTGGCGCCAGCTGGAGCGAAACCCTGGAAGTGACCCGCGAATTCGCCCGGGTCGATAGTTCCATCGCCCACGTCTTCGGTTTTCAGCACCTGATGCTGGCCACCGTGCGCCTGTTTTCCCGTCCCGAACAGTGGGAGCCCTGGTTCGAACAGACCGCGCGCAAGCACTGGTTCTGGGGCAATGCCCTGAACCCGCTGGACACACGCACCGTGGTCAAGCGCTTCGATGGCTGGGTGGAATTTTCCGGCAGGAAGAGCTTCTGCTCCGGCGCCAGCGATTCGGAAATGCTCATTGCCTCGGCAGTGGATGAAAGCGCCGGCGGCAAGCTGTTGATCGCCGCCGTACCGAGTGCGCGCAGCGGAATCACCCTGCACGGCGACTGGGACAATATCGGCCAGCGCCAGACCGACAGCGGCAGCGCTACCTTCGAGCGGGTGCGCATCGAACACGGCGAGCTGCTCCTCGATCCCGGTCCGCTGAGCACGCCGTTCGCCTGCCTGCGTCCGCTCATCGCCCAGTTGCACTTCGCCAACCTGTTCCTCGGCATCACCGAAGGCGCCTTCGCCGAAGCGCGCCAGTACACCCTCAACGAAAGCCGTCCGTGGTTCCGCTCCAGCGCCCGCCACAGCGGCGAAGACCCTCATGTGCTGCGCCACTACGGTGAGTTCTGGGTCGGCCTGGAAAGCGTGCGCCTGCTGATCGGCCGTGCCGCCGACCTGCTCGACCAGGCCTGGGCCAAGGGTACCGCCCTCGGCGCCGAAGAGCGCGGACAACTGGCCCTGGCCATCGGTACCGCCAAGGTCGCCGCGACCCGCCACGGCCTGGACATCTGCAATCGCCTGTTCGAGGTCACCGGCGCCCGTGCCACCCACGCCTCGCTGCGGTTCGACCGGCACTGGCGCAACCTGCGCACCCAGACCCTGCACGACCCGCTGGACTACCGCGTCCACGAGCTCGGCGAATGGGCGCTCAACGGTACGCGCCCGACTCCGACCTTCTACTCATAAGGCCCGCCCATGCAACTGCTGACCCTGCCCCCGTCCCCGACCCTGGCCACCTCGATCCGCGCCACCGCGCAGGTCTTCGAAGACCCGCGCTCGCAAGCGCTGCTGGCCCACCTGCAACAGGTCGCGCCCAGCGAGGCGAGCGTGCTGATCATCGGCGCAACCGGGACCGGCAAGGAACTGGTGGCGCGGCATATCCATAACCTCAGTGGCCGGCGCAACGGGCCGTTCGTGGCGGTCAACTGCGGCGCCTTTGCCGAGTCGCTGGTGGAAGCCGAGCTGTTCGGCCATGAGAAAGGTGCCTTCACCGGCGCCCTGGCCGCCAAGGCCGGCTGGTTCGAGGAAGCCGACGGCGGGACCCTGTTCCTCGACGAAATCGGTGACCTGCCGATACCCATCCAGGTCAAGCTGCTGCGCGTACTGCAGGAGCGCGAAGTGGTGCGCCTGGGCTCGCGCAAGAGCATCCCGATCAATGTGCGGGTGCTGGCGGCGACCAACGTGCAACTGGAGAAGGCCATCAACGCCGGGCACTTCCGCGAAGACCTGTACTACCGCCTGAACGTGGTCAGCCTGCAACTGCACCCGCTGCGCGAACGGCCGGGGGACATCCTGCCGCTGGCCCGGCACTTCATCGCCGAATACAGCCGGCGCCTCGGCTACGCCGAAGTCAGCCTCAGCGAAGAAGCCCGCCAGCGCCTGGCAAGCTACGACTGGCCCGGCAACATCCGCGAGCTGGAAAACGTCATCCACCACACCCTGCTGCTGTGCCGCGACCAGGTGATCCGCGCCGAAGACCTGCACCTGTCGAACCTGCGCATCGAGCGCGAGGGCGACAACAAGCCACGCCAGGAAAGCGCTGACGAACTGCTCCAGCGCGCCCTGCTGCAACTCTTCGAGGAACAGGGCGAGGGCCTGCATGAAAAGGTCGAGGACGCCCTGCTGCGCGCCGCCTACCACTTCTGCCACTACAACCAGGTGCACACCGCGCAGTTGCTCGGCCTGTCGCGCAACATCACCCGCACCCACCTGATCCGCATCGGCGAACTGGTGGTCAACAAGCGCCGGCCTGCCCCCGGCGGCTTCGATGGCCGGGTGATCAACCTGTCGATCTGAATTCCTAGAAAGCCCCTTGCTACGCGTGCCTACCTACCAACGATGGCAACAAGGACACTGCAATGAGTCTCGATATTTTCTGGTTCCTGCCGACTTCCGGCGACACCCGCTACCTTGGCCACTCCGCCAGCGGCCGTCCGGCCACCAACGCCTATATGCGCCAGATCGCCGTGGCCGCCGACCAGCTCGGCTACGACGGCCTGCTGATCCCCACCGGTGCCAGTTGCCTGGACCCCTGGGTCACCGCCGCCAGCCTGGTGCCGGTGACCCAGCGCATCAAGCTGCTGGTGGCGCTGCGCACCTCGCTGGGCAACCCCACCGCCTCGGCGCGCCAGGCCGCGACCCTCGACCAGGCCAGCAACGGGCGCCTGCTGCTCAACGTGGTGCCTGGCGGCGACGCCACCGAACTGGCCGCCGACGGCGTGTTCCTCGAACACGACCAGCGCTATGAAGCCTCGGACGAGTTCCTGACCATCTGGCGTCGCCTGCTGCAGGGCGAGAACGTCGATTTCGCGGGCAAGCACCTGAAGGTCGAAGGCGCGCAGAACTTCTTCCCGCCGGTGCAGCAGCCCTACCCGCCGCTGTACTTCGGTGGCTCCTCGCCCGCTGCCCATGAGCTGGCAGCCAAGCATGTCGATGCCTATCTGACCTGGGGCGAGCCGCCTGCCGCGGTGGCCGAAAAGATTGCCGACGTGCGTGCCCGCGCGGCCAAGCATGGCCGGACCGTGCGGTTCGGCGTGCGCCTGCACGTGATTGTCCGCGAAACCAGCGAAGCCGCCTGGGCCGCGGCCGACGAACTGATCAGCCATCTGGACGACGCCACCATCGCCGCGGCCCAGGCCAACTACGCGAAGATGGACTCCGAAGGCCAGCGACGCATGGCGGCGCTGCACGGCGGGGATCGCAACCGGCTGGAAGTGGCCCCCAACCTCTGGGCCGGGGTCGGCCTGGTGCGCGGTGGCGCCGGGACCGCGCTGGTCGGCGATGCAGAAACCGTCGCCGCCCGTCTGCTGGAATATGCCGAGCTGGGAGTGGACAGCTTCGTGCTGTCCGGTTACCCGCACCTGGAGGAAGCCTATCGCTTCGCCGAGCTGGTCTTCCCGCTGCTGCCGGGCAAGGGCAAGGTCACCGTGGACGGCGCCTTCACCGGCGGTGCCTTCGATGTCCGTGCCGGCAAGGGCAAGGAGCAGGCGGCATGAAGATCATCGACTTGCGCTGCCGCCCGGCCTACCTGCACCCTTTCTTCGGCGGCGTACCCGGCTCGCCCGAGCACGACACTGCACGCTGGCTCAATCGCCGGGTCGGTACCCAGGGTGCCGACAACCATTTCGAGCGCTCCCTGACCCAGGAAGGTTTCCTTGGTGAAATCCGCGCAGCCGGGCTGGACAAGGCCGTGGTGGTGGGCCGGCACACCCCGGGGCAGCATCTGTCCAACGACCTGGTCCACAGCGTGGTCCACGGCCATCACGAGCTGCTCGGCATCGGCGCGGTGGAGCCGGTGCTGCAAGGGATAGAAGGTGCCCTCGCGGAAATCGACCGGGCCATCGATGTGCTGGGCCTTGCCGGTATCGACCTGGAGCCGGGCTTTGCCGAGCCTGCGCGGCATCCGGACGACCGCCTGTACTGGCCGATCTACGAGCACCTGCAAAAACGCGGTGTGCCGCTGTTCATCATGAGCGGGCCGACCACCCCGGACCCGGCCTACAACGATCCGGGGCGCCTGGCTGCGGTGGCGCGGGCCTTCCCGCAGTTGAAGATCGTCGTCAGCCATGGCTACTGGCCGAATGTGCAGCAGGCTATCGGGGTGGCCTTCCGCTACGAGAACATCCACCTGGTACCGGATATGTACCTGTTCCAGCCCGGCAGTGAAGGGTACGTGCAGGCAGCCAACGGCTTCCTGGGCGACCAGTTGCTGTTCGGCTCCTCGTATACCTTCCGCCCGATCGGGCAGAGCATCGAGGATGCGCAGCGCCTGGGCTTCAGGGATGAGGTGGTGGAGAAGTTCTTCTACCGCAATGCGCTCAGGGTGCTGACGCCTGGCTGATGCAGCCGGCTCCGTCGCTGGCGACGCCTGGGAACCGGCGGTGCCAGCGTCCAGGCCTTGCTCATTCGATGACCGAATGAACTACCCTGACCCCGTCCGCCGTAGGCCGGTTGATGAACAGGCTGTCCAGCAACGGACTGTCCGAATGCAACACCGCGTTCCAGTTGGCCGAGCAGTGGATGTAGCGACGCCGTAGCAGGCCGATCTCCTGCGCATCCGGCGCCTGCCCGCAGAGCACCTTGGCGGCGATGGCCTGCAACTCTTCGGGCAAGGTCCAGTCGTCCGGCTCCAGCGGCACGCCGGCCTGCACCGCCTGTTCATGCATCAAGCGCAGGTACACGCGCGACAACGCGCCACTCACCTGGCGCTCCCCCTGAATCCACACCCTCACCCGCTTTTCCCGCTGGATATCGCGCTTGGGCAGGAAAGGCTGGTCGATGCTGCGACTTTGCAGCTGCACGCTCAGCCCCAGTGCCTCCCATTCCTGGCGACGACGCTCCAGGCACTGGTTCGCCAGTTGCCAGGCCCGGGTCTTCTCCAGCGGCACATGCGCCCACTCAAGGCTGCTGAATGGCCGCTCCAGCACCAGACGCTCGAGCCCGTCCCGATAGCCCCCGCCGATATCGCAGTGATCCCCAGGCAACAGCCGGTCGTCCGGCCCGGCAACCAGGGGGAAATTCAAACGCCGCTCATCCGCCGCCACCAGATGCACCACCCGCCGCGCCTGATTGGCGCGCAGGGCCAGGCGCAAGCCGTCAAAGTCGGCATTGGCCGCGCTCAGGTTGCCCTTGAGCGGCGCGATGATGCTGGCCACCGTGTCGAACAGACCGATGAAATTCAGGCTCAACGGCAGATCACCACAGACGCTGCGCAGCCCCTGCAGGTCGTTGGCCAGGTGACGTACGGCCGCAGCGCCGCGACTGAATCCGAACAGATCGAGCTTGATGTCCGAAACCGCCACCGACGGATTGTCCATCAGGAAACGCTGGAGCAACGCCTCGACCTGCCTCGGCACCTGCGCCACCCGCGCCGCCACGCCCGAAGCGCCCCGTCCGGTAGCCTGGGCGAGCAGGGCGTCGGGCTCACCGCACTCGGTGCCAATACCTTCGATGTACACGGCCAGCGCAGCCTGCCGCACATCAGCGGGCACATGCAGGCTGTGCCGATAGCGCTGGAACAGCCATGCCACGTTGCTTTCGCCCAGGGCATCGCTGCCGGCCCCTTCTCGCCCGCAGTTATGCAGGTTCATGCCGGTGCCGTCGAAGAACAGCCCAAGGTGCAGGGTGATGTCCTGATGTCGCGGAGGGAGTGTCGGATTCATGACGGTTCCTGTGTCGTGAGAACAAGGAACCGATCGGATCACCCCGCGCAATCGCGGGGTATAAGGGAAATCGACTCAGGGCGTAAGAACAGGCTGATGCTCAGGCCAACAGCGCCTGGATCTGTTCGCGCAGGCTATCGAGGTCGAACGGCTTGGCCAGGATTGGCGCGCGGAAGGCGATGGGGCTGCCGGATTCGCGGATTTCCGCCGGATAGCCGCTGATGAAGATGACCTTCAGATCAGGCCGCAGCTTGACCGCCGGCTCGGCGATGTCGACCCCGGAGATTCCGCCGGGCAGGCGAAAATCGGTGACCATCAGGTCCAGGTGCGGCTTGCTGGCGAGGATCTCGAACGCCTGGGCGCCATCCTCGGCCAGGAGGACGCGGTAGCCCTCCCCCGACAGGTAGTCATTGAGGACCATACGGATAACCGGCTCGTCCTCGACGACCAGTACTACATCTTGCGCATCTACGCTCATGCCAACGCCTTGATTCTTTTCATTCGGGTGATGATGACCATCTGACCCCGGGGCTACGCAGAGGTTGCTTCGGAGCGACCACTTTCATCATTTTGTTCATGCACATCGCATACCAGCGGCAGATGGACGCGGAAAGTCGCACCCTCGCCTTCGGCGCTGCTGACCGAAATGCGCCCGCCGTGGGCCAGGACGATCTGTTCGGAGATATACAGCCCCAGGCCGAGCCCGGCGACGCTGTGGGTGGAGTCGACCCGTTCGAACTGCTGGAAGATTCGCCGCTGGTTCTCCGGGCTGATGCCGATGCCTTGGTCGCGCACTTCGACGCAGGCCATGCCCTGGTCATCCAGCACGCGCACCTGCACCGGCCGTTTGGCACCGTAACGCAAGGCGTTACTGAGCAGGTTGGCGATCACCTGCTCGATACGGAACTCGTCCCAGATGCCTTCCAGCGGCCCGGCAACTTCCAGCTCGATGACCGAACCGACCGCCGCGGCCTGGGCCGCGAAGTTCTCCACCAGGCCACCGACCAGCTGGGTCAGGTTGAAGCGCGACGGGCTGATGGACAATTTGCCGGTGCGGATCCGCGATACATCGAGCATGTCCTCGATCAGCCGGATAAGGCTGTTGATCTGGCGCTCGTCGCGCTCGACCATGGCCCGCATCTTGTCGAGGGTGAAGGCGTCGGCGTTGTCCCGGGACAGGTGCAGCTTGCGCAGCTGGGTCTCCAGGATCAGGCCGTTGAGCGGCGTACGCACCTCGTGGGAAACGATCGACATGAAGTCGTCGCGCATGCGCACGGCCCGCTCCAGCTCGCCCCGTGCCACCTGCAGCTGTTCGAGCAGTTGCTGCTGCTCCTGCTGGCTGCGCGCCAGAGCCTGGACCTGACGGTCCAGGGCCTTGCGTTGGCGATACAGCTCGACGAAGACCTTGACCTTGCTCTTCACCGCCAGGGTATCCAGCGGCTTGTGCAGGAAGTCCACCGCGCCGCTTTCATAGCCCTTGAACGCATAGTTCATCTCGCGCCCGGCGGCGCTGACGAAGACGATGGGGATGTGCTTGGTTTTCTCCATCCCGCGCATCAGCTCGGCCAGCTCGAAACCGTTCATGCCGGGCATCTGCACATCGAGGATGGCCAGGGCGAATTCGTGCTCGAGCAGCAGCGACAGGGCCTGGTCGGCGGAGCCTGCCTGGTAGACCTCGCGATCCTCGGCCTTGATCAGCGCTTCGAGCGCCAGCAGGTTTTCCGGAAGATCATCGACGATCAGCAGTTTGGCTTGGATGTGGCTCAGCATTCTTGTGATTCCAGCTTGGCGAGCAAATGCCCGATGCCATTCAAAGGGAGTATATGGTCGGGCCGATGCAGCGCCAGCGCTGCCTCCGGCATGGCCGGGACCTGGGCTTCGGCCGGGTCCTGGACGATGCTCAGACCACCGTACTGGCTGATTCGTGCCAGACCGGCGGCACCATCTTCATTGGCCCCGGTCAGCAATACTCCGGCGAGGTTTGCCCCATAGGCGTCGGCGGCGGATTCGAAGAGGATATCGATCGACGGGCGGGAGAAGTGCACGCGCTCCTCCTGGCTCAGGGACAGGCTGCGGTCACGCTCCACCGACAGGTGATAGCCGGGCCCGGCAACATAGATCATTCCCGCCTCGATGCTTTCCTTGTCCCGCGCCACCACCACCGGCCGTCCCAGCCTGCGGGCGAAGACCTCGGCCAGGCGGCTGTCGTGGTCATCGGGCAGGTGCAGCACGCAGATCAGCGGCAGGCGATAGAACCTGGGCAGGCAGGCCATTACCGTCAGCAACGCGCTGACCCCGCCGGCCGAGGCGCCCATGACGATCGCTTCGATGCGTCTCATAGCTTGCGGTAGATCCGTTCGGGCTTGACCAGCGCCTCGAAACGTTTGGCATAGGCGGAAAAATCCAGGGTCTCCTTGCTGCCCAGAACGAGGAACCCGCGGTGGCACAAGGACTCATGGAACAGCCCGAAGGAGCGATCCTGCAGGTCTTTGTTGAAATAGATCAGCACGTTGCGGCACGACACCAACTGGGTTTCGGAGAACACGCTATCGGTGGCCAGGCTGTGGTCGGCGAAGGTCACGTTTTCCCGCAGGCTGCCGTCCATGATGGCGTTGCCGTAGGCACAGGTGTAGTAGTCGCTGAATGCCCGGGTACCGCCGGCAGCCACGTAGTTGCGCTCGTAGGTGCGCATGGCGTCCATGCTGTAGATGCCCTGCTTGGCCTTCTCCAGGGAGTTGGGATTGATGTCCGTGGCGTAGATGATGGTGCGTTCCAGCAAGCCTTCCTCGCGCAGCAGAATGGCCATGGAATATACCTCTTCGCCGGTGCTGCAGCCGGCGATCCAGATCTTGATCGATGGCCAGGTCTTCAGGTGCGGGACCACCTCCCGGCGCAGCGCGAGGAAGTGGCTGGGGTCGCGGAACATCTCGCTGACCGGGATGGTCAGGTACTGCAGCAATTGCAGAAAGATGCCCGGGTCATGCAGCACCTTCTCCTGCAGCGCGGTCACCGTGGCGCAGTCGAACTGGCGCACGGCATGCAGGATCCGGCGCTTGATCGAAGCGCCGGAGTAGTCGCGGAAATCGTAGCTGTACTTGAGGTAGATGGCCTCGATCAGCAGGCGGATTTCGATGTCGGTATTACGCTCGCTAGTCAAATTCGCTCCAGTTGCGGCAGCCACACGCGGATCAGGGAGAACAGCCGGTCAAGGTCGATCGGCTTGGCCAGGTAGTCGTTCGCGCCTGCCTGCAGGCAGCGTTCCTGATCGTCTTTCATTGCCTTGGCGGTGACGGCGATGATCGGCAGCTTGCGCCAGCGCGGGTCCTTGCGGATCAGGCGGGTCGCCTCGAAACCATCCATCTCCGGCATCATCACATCCATCAGTACCAGGTCGATATCACCGCCCTGCTCCTCCAGGCGTTCGATGGACTCGCGACCGTTGCGCGCGATCTCCACCAGGGCGCCCTTGTGCTCCAAAGCACTGGTCAGGGCGAAGATATTACGCACATCGTCGTCCACCAGGAGGATCCTGCGTCCTTCGAAGACCTTGTCGCGGCTGCGCGCGGTGCGCAGCATGCGTTGCCTTTCGTGGGACAGCGTCGATTCGACTTTGTGCAGGAAAAGTGTCACTTCGTCCAGCAGCCGCTCCGGCGAGCGCGCGCCCTTGATGATGATCGAACGCGAATACTTGAGCAGTTCGGTCTCTTCATCGCGGCTCAGGTTGCGCCCGGTGTAGACGATCACCGGCGGGAAAGACTGGATCTCGTCGACGGTCATGCGCTTGAGCAGTTCGTTGCCCGGCATGTCCGGCAGCTTGAAGTCGATCACCATGCAGTCGTAGATGTGCGCCTTGAGCAGTTCCAGGGCCTCCTGGGCGGTAGCCACGGCGGTGATCTGCACATCGTCGTCGCCGATCAGGCGGGCAATGCTCTCGCGCTGCAGGTCGTCGTCCTCGACCAGGAGGATGTGCTTGAGCTTCTGGGTGAGTTTTTCTTCGAGGCGGGCGAAGACGGTTTTCAGCTCCTCGCGGCTGGTGGGCTTGACCACATAGCCCACCGCGCCCATGTGCAGCGCGGTCTCGATACGGTCCTCGACGGAAATCACGTGCACCGGGATGTGTCGGGTCGCGGCCTGTTCCTTGAGACGTTGCAGCACGGTCAGGCCGGAGTGGTCGGGCAGGCGCATGTCCAGCAGGATGGCGTCGGGGACGAAGCGTTCGGCCAGGTCGAAGCCGTCGTCGGCGGCATGGGCGACCAGGCAGTTGTAGCCCAGCTCGTGGGCCAGGTCGAAGAGGATGCGGGCGAAGTTCGGCTCGTCCTCGATCACCAGGATGCAACGCTTGCTGAACGGCGCCTTGTGCCGGTCGTCCTCGAAGGCCAGGCGACGCACCGCGCCCTCGGCCGGCGGCACGCCCTGCGCCGCCACCCGCGGTGCCGGGGTCGGCACGGCCGGTACCAGCGGCTGCGCACGAACAGGCGCCAGCGATGGCGTCTGGTCGACGATGGGCTCGTAGCTTTCCGGCAGGCTCAGGCTGAATACGCTGCCCTGCCCCGGAGTGCTCTGCACTTCGATCTCGCCACCGAGCAGGCGCGCCAGATCACGGGAGATCGACAGGCCCAGGCCGGTTCCGCCGTAGCGGCGGTTGGTGGTGCCGTCGGCCTGGTGGAACGCTTCGAAGATCGCCTGCTGCTGATCGGCGGCAATGCCGATGCCGCTGTCCTGCACGCGGAACACCACACCGCCGCCGGGCTGCGCGGCCACGGTCAGGCTGACCTGGCCCTGCTCGGTGAACTTGAGTGCATTGGACAGCAGGTTCTTGAGGATCTGCTCCAGGCGCTGGCGATCGGAGTACAGGGTCGCCGGCACCTGCGGCTCGACGTTGACGGCGAAGGCCAGGCCCTTGTCCGCCGCCAGCGGCTCGAACAGCCCGCGCAGGCCGTCGGCCAGGCGCGCCACCTGGAAGGTCTCGGCACGCACGTCGAGCTTGCCGGCCTCGACCTTGGCGATGTCGAGGATATCGTTGATCAGGTTGAGCAGGTCGTTGCCGGCAGAGTAGATCGACTCGGCGTACTTGACCTGCTCGTCGCTGAGGTTGTCCTGCGGGTTCTCGGCCAGCAGCTTGGCCAGGATCAGCGTGCTGTTGAGCGGCGTACGCAGCTCGTGGGACATGTTGGCGAGGAACTCCGACTTGTATTTGCTCGACCGCTGCAGCTCCTCGGCACGTTCCTGCAACTGGATCTGCGCTTCGTTGAGTTCGTTGTTCTTGATGTCCAGGGCGTCGCGCTGCGAGGCCAGGGCTTCGGTACGCTCGGCCAGCTGCTCGTTGGTCTGCTCCAGCTCGGCACGCTGGGTTTCCAGATGGGCCTGGGACTCCTTGAGCACCCGCGACTGCTCCTCGAGCTCTTCGTTGGCGGTCTTGAGTTCTTCCTGCTGGACCTGCAGCTCCTCGTTGAGCTGTTGGGTCTGGGCCAGCACTTCCTGCAGGCGCTGACGATAGCGGGCACTTTCGATGGAGGTACCGAGGTTGCCGGCAACCCGCTCCAGCAGCTCATGGTCGCGCGGGTTCAGCGGGCGCAGGAAGCCCAGTTCGATCACCCCGTTGATCTGCCCGTCATGGGTCATCGGCATCAGCATCACGCTGCGCGGCAGGCCGTCGCCCAGGCCCGAACTGACCTTGAAGTAGTCCTGCGGCACTTCCTCCAGGGCCAGCAAGCGATTTTGCACCAGCACCTGGCCGACCAGGCCCTCACGAGGGCCGACCACCTGGTCGAGGGCTTCCTGGTCGCGGGAAAAGCCGTAGCTGGCGACGCGATGCAGGTTGTCGAACTCGTCGCGCACGTAGAGCGCAGCGACCACGCTGCCGAGGTAGTTGGAGAAGAACTGCAGGATGTTGTGCCCGAGGGTCGGCAGCGTCTGCTGCCCCAGCACCCGCTCGGCCAGTTGGGTCTGCCCGCTCCGGATCCAGGCCTGTTGCTCCAGGCGCTGGGTGGAGCGCTCCTGGGCGTCGATATTGGCCTGGTAGCTGCGCGACAGGTTGACCAGGTCGCGCCGCCCGACCCAGGCCAGCAGGCCGCTGACCACCACGACGAACAGCAGGTACAGGGAAATCGATACCCAGGTGGTGGTGCTCACCTGCTCGTTGCGCTCGGCCCGCAGGCGCTGCTCCAGGGCGACGAAATCCTCGTATTCCTTGCGGATCTGGTCGGTCAGGCGCTTGCCACGACCGGCCTCGATGTCGGAGCGGTAATCGTCGCCATTGCGACGCCGGTCGATCATTTCCTTGCCGAAGGCATTCCATTCGGCCTGCAGGGCTTCGAGGCGGCTAAGGCGATCGAGCTGGATCGGGTTATCCGCCACCAGCTCGCGCAGGGTATTCATCTGCGCCGCGATACGCGGCTTGGCCAGCTCGTAAGGGTCGAGGAAGTGTTCTTCCCCGGTCAGCAGGAAACCACGCATGCCGGTTTCCTTGTCGATGGACAGCTTGAGCGACTCGTTGGCGTTATTGATCACCCGGTCGGTATGCCCGACCCATTGGATCACCGAAAGCAGGTACGCAATCACCGCAACGAACACCACGGCACTCAGCAGCCCCACTCCCAGGGGCAGGCTGATGTTGCGCACCAACAGCTTCTGGAAGCGCTGCTGGTCGATAGGGCTTGACTGATTCATCTGTTGGTCCATGCGGCAGAGTGTGACAATTGTTTTCTGGGCTTTGGGTCGGGCGCGAGCGCGACCTGAACGGCGCTGATGTCCCAGTCTATCCGTCTTCGCGGCTATTGGCAGGGCATAAAGCCAGCATTTGAGGCATGACGTCCGGATTCGTTCCGTGCATTATCACGGCCCCGCTATGCTCAACCAGGTCGCCCCGGGGAACTTCCAGCCGCGTGCCGCTTACAGAGTGAGTAACCATCATTGCCTCAGGAGTCACCCATGCCCGACACCCTCCCGCTTCTGGTCGTTGAAGACGACGACATCGTGCGCATGCTGATGCTCGACGTACTTGAGGAACTGGGATACGAGGTCAGGGAAGCAGAAGACGGGGAAACAGCCCTCGCGCTGCTGCGCAGTGAACAGCAGTTCGCGCTGATGCTCACCGACGTCGGCCTGCCCGGTATCGACGGCAAGGAACTGGCCCGCCAGACCCGCGAATTGCGGCCGCAGCTACCGATCATGTTCGCCAGCGGCTATGGACAGAGCATCGACCTGCCCGAAGGCATGCACATGATCAGCAAGCCATTCGGCATCGATCAGTTGCGCGACAAGATGAAGGCGATCCTCGGCTAGGCCGCGATAGGCATGGGCATCTACACATCCCTCGCTCAGGGCTCGGATGCTGGGTCAACGCAGGATCTGTAGGAGCGTGGCTTGCCCGCGAAGGGCCGCAAAGCGGCCCCAAAACCTGCCACGCTGAGCATCAGGGGCACTGAGACCAAGCAGGCGCTGAATCCAGAAAACCATTTACTAGCCAGTTCGTGCTGGATGGTTTTGGGGCCGCTTTGCGGCCCTTCGCGGGCAAGCCACGCTCCTACCTGACCGCGCTAGCCTTTATGCCGCGATGAGGCCCCTCCCTGCCCCGAACGCAAAATTGTGACCAACGGGTCACACCCGTCCCCCGCGTCTCCTACACTCATCAATCCTGCCTGCCAGCCGCACGGAAGCACCATCCAAAAAAGTTTGAACCTTCCGTGAAACCGGCCAGTCAGGAATTCAAGTAGGTCATCGTTTCCGGCATTCCGGACGCGGCCCGCCCATCTCTACCCTTCGTCACCTCGTCAACGGCAGGAGCGCCGATTGGCGCAGCGCTTGCACGGACGACAGGGACGCAACACCGCCAGCAGAAAAAGAGAGAAGGGATACAGGCATCGAATTCGGGCGAATCGCCCATCAGTACAAGGGACGGAGAGAAGTTAAATGATCAGTGCCGCTGTCGAACCGCAGTTCAATCCAGACACCAGCGCCCCCGTGGGCAGTGATATCGTCACCACCGGCCGTGGCTTCATTGGCGATAACAGGCAGAACCGGCACAAACGCAAAGTCTTGTTCGTCACTTCGGAAATCGCCGACCTGGTCAAGACCGGCGGCCTTGGCGACGTCTCCGCCGCCCTGCCCCGCGCCCTGCGCCATTTGCACGATGTGCGGGTGCTGATTCCGGGCTACCCCCAGGTCATGGACAGCGACTACCCCATCCATGTGGTCGGCCACCTCGGTGGCCATGCCGCCCTGCCGCCTTGCCAGATCGGGCGCATGGACCTGCCCGACGGCCTGGTCATCTACGTGCTGATCTGCCCCGAGCTGTACCAGCGCGAAGGCACGCCGTACGGTGCCAACAACGGTCGCGACTGGCCGGACAACCATATCCGCTTTGCCCGCCTGGGCCTGGCGGCGGCGGAAATCGCTGCCGGCGAAGGCATGGTCCACTGGACGCCCGAGCTGATCCATGCCCACGACTGGCCTGCGGGCCTGGCCCCCGCCTACATGCACTGGCGCGGCCTGAACACGCCGACCCTGTTCACCATCCATAACCTTGCCTACCAGGGCGTGCACAGCCTGGGCTGCTGCCCGGAGCTGGCGATTCCCGAGCATGCGCTGCAACAGGAAGGCATGGAGTTCTACGGCAAGCTGTCGTTCCTCAAGGCGGGCCTGGCCTACTCCAGCCACATCACCACGGTCAGCGCCACCTACGCCCGCGAGATCACCACGCCGGCGTTCGGCTGCGGACTCGACGGCTTCCTCGCCAGCAAGGCCCAGCAAGGGCTGCTGAGCGGTATCCCAAACGGCATCGACGAGAGCTGGAACTCGGCCACCGACAGCCACCTGCAACATAATTTCGGCCTGAACGATTGGGAAGGCAAAGCGGCCAACGCCACCCAGGTTCGCGAGCTGTTCGGCCTTGAGCCTTCCACCGGGCCGCTGTTCGCCGTGGTTTCGCGCCTGGTCTACCAGAAGGGCCTGGACCTGACCCTGGGCGTGGCCGAGTACATCGTCCAGCAGGGCGGCCAGCTCGCGGTGATCGGCCGCGGCGAGCCCGAAGAGGAACAGGCCATGCGCGAGCTGGCCCTGCGCTTCCCGGGCCGGATCGGCGTGCGCATCGGCTTCAACGAAACCGATGCCCGGCGCATGTTCGCCGGCAGCGACTTCCTGCTGATGCCGTCGCGCTACGAACCTTGTGGCCTGAGCCAGATGTACGCCCAGCGCTTTGGCTCGTTGCCGATCGCCCGCAACACCGGCGGCCTGGCCGACACCATCGAGAACGGCGTGACCGGCTTCCTCTTCGACGAATCCACCGTCGAGAGCTATCGCGAAGCCCTGGGCCGGGCCTTCTACGTGTTCGAGAAAAAGCCGCTGCTCAACGCCATGCGCTGCCTGGCCATGACCCAACCCTTCAACTGGTGCCAGGCAGTGGAACCCTACGCCCGGCTCTACGAGGACCTGGTCGTTCGCGCCACGTGCGTACGGGGGTGAGCCATGCCGGCACTGCCCCTGCGCTTCACCCATGGAGCGCTGGTCGAAGACGGCCAGCGCACCTGCTTCTCGCTCTGGGCGCCTGACGCCCGTACCGTCGAACTGGAACTGGACGGCGCCACGTTCGCCATGGCCCCCGAGGCCGACGGCTGGTTCCGCCTGCATCGTCGCTGCGCCCAGGGTGCCCTGTACCGCTACCGGATCGATGGCGAACTGTCGGTTCCCGATCCGGCCTCGCGCTTCCAGCCCCAGGGCGTGCATGGCCCGAGCCAGGTCATCGCGCCCGGGCGTCATCACTGGCGCCATGAGCAGTGGCGCGGACGGCCATGGACCGAGGCGGTCATCCAGGAACTGCATGTCGGGCTGCTCGGTGGCTATGCCGGGGTGATGCGCGAGCTGCCGCGCCTCGCCGAACTGGGCATCACCGCCATCGAGCTGATGCCGATCAACCAGTTTCCCGGCGAGCGCAACTGGGGCTACGACGGCGTCCTGCCCTTCGCGCCGCAGCACAGCTACGGCAGCCCGGACGAGTTGATGGCGTTGATCGACCAGGCCCATGGCCTGGGCCTGATGGTCATGCTCGATGTGGTCTACAACCACTTCGGCCCGGATGGCAATTACCTGCACCGCTACGCCGAGCGCTTCTTCCGCGAGGACAAGCACACCCCCTGGGGCGCCGCCATCGACTTCCGCCGCCCGCAAGTGCGGGACTTCTTCATCGAAAACGCGCTGATGTGGCTTAGCGACTACCGCTTCGACGGACTGCGCCTGGACGCGGTCCACGCCATCGAGGACCCCGATTTTCTTCGCGTGCTGTCCAGCGCCGTGCGCCAGCATTGCGGCGAGGACCGCCATTGCTGGCTGGTACTGGAGAACGAAGCGAACCAGGCGAGCCTTTTGGAAAGCGCCTTCGATGGCCAATGGAATGACGACGGCCACAACACCCTGCACGTCATGCTGACCGGCGAGAAGGAAGGCTACTACGCGGACTTCCAGGCGCCGACCGAGCGCCTGGCACGCTGCCTGGGCGAGGGTTTCGTCTACCAGGGCGAAACCAGCCACCACGGCACGCCCCGTGGCGAACCGAGCGCGCACCTGCCGCCGACGGCCTTCGTGCTGTTCCTGCAGAACCACGACCAGACCGGCAACCGCGCCCTGGGCGAGCGCCTGTCGAGCCTGTGTTCGCCCCAGGCGTTGCGCGCGGCGACCACGCTGCTGCTGTTGTCGCCGATGATCCCGCTGCTGTTCATGGGCGACGAGTGGGCCAGCGAGTCGCCGTTCCTGTTCTTCACCGACCATCACGACGAACTGGCCGACGCCGTGCGCGAAGGCCGCCGCGCCGAGTTCAAGGGCTTCGCCGCCTTTGCCGACCCGGCGCAGAGGGCGCGGATCCCCGACCCCAACGCGCTGCAGACCTTCCTCGACTCACGACCGCGGCGCAATGCCGACAGCGACGGCTGGGAGGCCTTCTACAAGCAGCTGCTGGACCTGCGTCGCCAACACCTCGTGCCCCATCTGCCGGGCACCCGCGCACTGGGTGCACTGGTGCTCGGCGAGAAGGCAGTCAGTGCCCGCTGGCGCCTGGGTAACGGCAACGAACTGCGCATCGACCTCAACCTCGGCCCGGATCCGGTGCAGACACACCTGCCGACCACCCATCAACCGCTGTTCAACTGCACTGAAGAAGTGCACCAGCCAGGCACGCTGCACCCGTACAGCGCCCTGGTCAGTCTCGATTCCACCACCGCAGCGGAGCCTGCCCCATGAGTGACCTGCAACTGCACCATCTGGCCCGACGCGCTGGCGTCGCCGTGGACTGGATAGACGCCAACGGCCGTGCACAACAGGTCAGCGAAGCCAATCTGCGCCGGATCCTCGGCGCCCTTGGCCACCCCGCCGATGATCCGGACAGCGTCGCCAGCAGCCTGGCGGCATTGGAAGACGCCGAAGACGGGCAACACCTGCCGCCCCTGCTGACCGCGGATGTCGATGCCCCGCTGGACCTGTCGCACTGGTTCGACGGCGCCAGCCTGGTCCACGCCACCCTCGAGGACGGCAGCGAGCAGGCCCTGCGCCTCGATGCCCATGGCAAGCTGCCGGCCGGTTTGCCGATCGGTTACCACCGCCTGAACATAAACGGCGAGGGCTTCACGCTGGCCGTAGCGCCGCAGCGCTGCTTCACCCTGGCCGACGCGCAGCACCAGGCCACGCCTCGCGCGTGGGGCATCAGCGCTCAGTTGTACAGCCTGCGACACCCCGGTGACGGCGGCTTCGGCGACTGCCAGGCCCTCGAAGCCCTGGCCCGCAGCGCTGCCGAACGCGGCGCCGACGCGCTGGCGATCAGCCCGACCCATGCGATGTTCGCCAACGACAGCCACACCTTCAGTCCTTATTCGCCGTCCAGCCGCCTGTTCTTCAATGCCCTGTATGCCAGCCCGGAGTTGCTGCTCGGCGAGCGGGTGGTACGGGTTGCGAAGGAGTCCCTTGAACAGCCTTTCGAAGAGCTTGAGCAGCTGCCGCTGATCGACTGGCCCCTGGCCGCGGCTGCCAAGCAGAAACTGCTGCGCGCGCTGTACCGTGACTTCAGCCGCGGCGAGCATCCGCTGCGCGAGGATTTCCAAAGCTTTCGCAAGGCCGGTGGCCAGCCGCTGGAGGACCATTGCCGTTACGAAGCCCTGCTCGACGCCGCCGCCAGCCGCGGCATCGGTACCGACTGGCGCAATTGGCATGACGGCTGGCGTGACCCGGGCAGCCTCGAAGTGGCACGGTTCGCCGAGCACTACCCGGCCGCCATCGAGTACTACGCGTTCTGCCAATGGCTGGTGACCCGCGGCCTGCAACGGGTGCAGCAGGCCGCACGTGGCCAGGGCATGGCCGTGGGCCTGATCGCCGACCTCGCCGTGGGCGCCGACGGTGCCGGTAGCCAGGCCTGGAGCCGGCAGGCCGAGTTGCTTGCCGACGTGCATGTCGGCGCGCCCCCGGACATCCTCAACCGCGCCGGACAGAACTGGGGGATCAGCGCTTTCTCGCCGCAGGGCCTCAGGCGCAATGGCTTTCGCGCCTTCATCGAAATGTTGCGGGCCAACCTGGCCCATGCCGGCGGCCTGCGCATCGACCATGTGATGGGCCTTTACCGCCTGTGGCTGATTCCCGCCGGAGCCAGTCCCCAGGAAGGTGCCTACCTGCATTACCCGATCGACGACCTGCTGCGCCTGCTGACGCTGGAGTCGGTACGCCACCGGGCGATCATCCTTGGCGAAGACCTCGGCACCGTGCCCGAGGGCCTGCGGGAAAAGCTCGCGGCCAGGGGCATCCTCGGCATGCGCGTATTGCTCTTCGAGCAGGACCCGCCAGGGCATTTCAAACCGATCCTCGACTGGCCCGACAGCGCCCTGGCCACCACCAGCACCCACGACCTGCCGCCGCTGGCCGGCTGGCTGGCCTCCCGGGACATCGACTGGAACCACCGCCTGCAACTGATCGACGCCATCACCGAACGCGACTGGCGCGACACCCGACAGACCGAAATCAAGGGACTAGGCCAATTGCTGGAACGCAACTATCACACCCCGCTGCAGAACCCCGATGCCGTGATCGACGCCAGTGTGCGCCTGCTCGGCCATACCCGCGCCCCGCTGGTGCTGCTGCCGCTGGAAGACCTGCTCGGGGTCGATGAACAACCCAACCTGCCCGGCATCATCGACGGCCATCCCAACTGGCGCCGGCGCTTCGCCGCCCCGGCCGCAGCGCTGCTCGACGACGCCGACGCCGCGCGCCGTCTCGAACTCCTCGCGCAGGCGCGCGAACAAGCCTGGGAGCGCGACCGATGAAAGCCCTGACCGCGACCCTGCGCCTGCAATTCCACGCAGGTTTCACCCTCGACGACGCCGTGCCGCTGGTGCCCTACTTCGCCCGCCTGGGCATCAGCCATGTCTATGCCTCGCCACTGCTGGAGGCGCGCCCCGGCTCCATGCACGGCTATGACGTGGTCGACCCGACCCGGGTCAACCCGGAGCTGGGCGGCGAAGCGGCCCTCGAACGGCTGGTGGCCGCCCTGCGCCAGCACGGCATGGGCCTGCTGCTGGATATCGTGTCCAACCATATGGCCGTGGGCGGCGAACACAACCGCTGGTGGCAGGACCTGCTGGCCTGGGGCCGGCGCAGCCGCTATGCCGAGTTCTTCGATATCCAGTGGCACTCCCCGGATCCGCTGCTCGAAGGCCAATTGCTCCTGCCGTTCCTCGCCGACGACTACGGCAAGGTCCTGCAGCAAGGCGCCGCACCGCTGCGGTTCGACGCTGCCAGCGGACACTTCCTCATCCACCACCACGACCACCGCTTCCCCATCAGCCCAGCGGACTACGGCCTGATCCTTGCCGGCAGCCAGTTAAGCGAGCTGCGCGAACTGGCCGGACGCTTTGCCGCCTGCGCCAACCCGGACGAGGCCGAAGCGCTGCTGCAAGCGCTGGCCGGGCTGGCACGCAATGCCCAGCACGCGGTGGATATCGAGCGTTTGCTGGAGGGCTTCGACTCGCGCCAGCCCGAAGGTTTCCAGCGCCTGCACGCCCTTCTCGAACGCCAGCACTACCGGCTGGCAAGCTGGCGCACGGCCGCCGACGATATCAACTGGCGACGCTTCTTCGACGTCAACGAGCTGGGCGGCCTGCGGGTGGAAAAACCGACCGTGTTCGAAGCCACCCACGGCAAGGTCTTCGAACTGATCGCCCGGGGCCTGGTGGACGGCTTGCGCATCGACCATATCGACGGCCTGGCCGACCCGCGTGGCTACTGCCGCAAGCTGCGCCGGCGCACCACCGCCCTGCTCGCCGGGCGACCGCTGGACGCGGCGCTGGAGCATCTGCCGATCTATGTCGAGAAGATCCTCGGCGCCGATGAGCGCCTGCACCGCGACTGGGGGGTGGACGGCACCACGGGCTATGAATTCATGAACCAGGTCTCGCTGCTGCAGCACGACCCGGCCGGCGAAGCTGCGCTGACCGCGCTATGGCAGGACCTTAGCGAGCGTCCGGCCTTCACCGAC
The DNA here is from genome assembly GCF_029836855.1 of Pseudomonas sp. GD04058. NCBI lineage: Bacteria > Pseudomonadati > Pseudomonadota > Gammaproteobacteria > Pseudomonadales > Pseudomonadaceae > Pseudomonas > Pseudomonas sp. GD04058. Next base: position 55,496 of record NZ_JAOECN010000010.1, on the reverse strand, counting down.
GAAGTGCGCCAGGCGCGTCAACTGGTGTTGCAGGGCACCCTGGCCGGCGATTTCGAGTCGGTGGCCCAGGCCCTGTTGCAGGTCGCCCGCAACGACGTGATGAGCCGCGACCTGACCCTCGGCGCCATTCGCCGGGCATTGCAGGCGCTGGTCGAGCACTACCCGGTGTACCGCACCTATATCGGCGCCTGTGGCCGCCCTGCCGAGGACGAAGCTTTCTTCCAGCAGGCCCTGGAGCAGGCGCGGGCCAGCCTCGGCGATGCCGATGCCAACGTTCTCGACTACCTGCAACGCTGGCTCGGCGGCGAGCCTTGGCGCAGCCTGCCACCGGGACGGGCGCGCAAGCAGTTGCGCCATGCCTGCGTGCGCTTCCAGCAACTGACCTCGCCCACCGCCGCCAAGGCGGTCGAGGACACCGCCTTCTATCGTTCGGCGGTACTGCTGTCGCGTAACGACGTCGGCTTCGATGCCGAGCGCTTCAGCGCGCCGCCCGCTGTCTTCCACGCCCACTGCCAGCAACGCCTGGCGGCGTTTCCGGGCAACCTGCTGGCCACCGCCACCCACGACCACAAGCGCGGCGAAGACATGCGCGCGCGACTGGCAGTGATCAGCGAACGGCCGGAATGGTATGCCCATCGCGTCGAACACTGGCGCGAGCTCGCCGCGCCGCTACGCGAAGCACTGGCCGACGGCCCGGCGCCCTCGGCCGGTGATGAACTGATGCTCTACCAGACCCTGCTTGGCAGCTGGCCGCTGGACCTCGACCCGAACGACGGCGTCGGCCTGCACGGCTATGCCGAGCGCCTGCGGCAGTGGCAGGTCAAGGCGCTGCGCGAAGCCAAGCTGCGCAGCAGCTGGAGCGCCAACAACGAGCCTTACGAAGCGGCCTGCGCGGCCTTCCTTGACGCCATCCTGCTGGATGCCCAATGCCAGCAACTGCGTCGTTCCATCGCCGAAGCGGCACTGGCGCTGGCGTGCCCGGGTGCGCTCAACAGCCTGGTGCAGACCCTGCTGCGCATGACCGCACCGGGGATCCCGGACCTGTACCAGGGCGCCGAGTTCTGGGACTTCAGCCTGGTCGACCCGGACAACCGCCGTCCCGTGGACTTCACTGCCCGGCGCCAGGCCCTGGGCGAGGACCTGCCCGTCGGCGAACTGCTCGGCCAGTGGCGCGACGGACGGGTCAAGCAAGCCTTGATCGGCCAGGTGCTGGAGCGCCGCCAACGCTTCCCGGACCTGTTCCTGCACGGTGACTACCTGCCGCTGCAGGTGCTTGGCAAGCATGCCGAGCGTGTCCTGGCCTTCGCCCGTGTGCACGACGGGCAACAGGCGGTGGTCGTCGTGCCACGCCTGGCCGCCGGCCTGCTCGGTGGCCAGGCGCAACCGCTGATCCCGGCGCAGAACTGGGACGACACGCGGGTGCTGTTGCCGTTCGAACTGCCTGCCAGCAACTGTTCGGGACTTTTCGAGCAGCGCGTAGTCACACACAACAGAGAGCTGTGGCTGAACAGCGCGCTGGAACACTTTCCCGTGAATCTCTTTATCGATCGCATCGAGTCATCAGGAGCCTAGCCATGAGTGTCGAAGAAAAACGCATACGCGAATTCGCGTACCAGATCTGGGAGTCGGAAGGCAAACCCGAAGGTCAGGAAGAGCGCCATTGGGACATGGCGCGCAAGCTGGCCGAGGCCGAAGCCCTGGCGCCGCAAGCCAAGTCCGCCGGCAAGACGGCGGGCAAGGCCGCCAGCACGCCGGCCAAGCCCAGGGCCGCGGCCAAGCCCAAGGCCGAACCGGCTGCGAGCCTGGGCAGCAAGCCTGCCGTGAGCAAGCCGGCGCCCGCTGCGGCGAAAAAACCGCGCGCACCGAAGAAACCCGCCCCGCTCTGATCCCGGGCTTCCAAATCGTTTGATCCGCCACACGCGACAGCCTCCGGGCTGTCGTGCAGGCCTCCTGTACCCCTAGAATCGCTTCAGGTGACCCATGAGCCGTCGTCAAGAAAAACCCGCAAACGTACACACCGAACCCTCGCGCATCCGTGAAGGCCTGCCCTTCCCCCTCGGTGCGACCTGGGATGGCCTTGGGGTCAACTTCGCCATCTTCTCGGCCAACGCCACCAAGGTCGAGCTATGCCTGTTCGACGCCAGCGGCGAAACCGAGATCGAGCGCATCGAACTGCCCGAGTACACCGACGAGATCTTCCACGGCTACCTGCCCGATGCCCATCCCGGCCTGATCTACGGCTACCGCGTACATGGCCCGTACGAGCCGCACAACGGCCATCGCTTCAACCCCAACAAGCTGCTGATCGACCCCTATGCCAAGCAACTGGTGGGCAGCCTCAAATGGTCGGAGGCGCTGTTCGGCTATACCATCGGCCACCCGGACGGCGACCTCAGCTTCGATGAACGTGACAGCGCGCCCTACGTGCCCAAGTGCAAGGTCATCGACCCGGCCTACACCTGGGGCCGCGACCGCCGCGTGGGCACGCCCTGGGAAAAGACCATCGTCTACGAAGCCCACGTGCGCGGCATCAGCATGCGCCATCCGTCCGTGCCCGATGCCGCCCGCGGCACCTTCGCCGGGCTGATGAACGACGACCTGATCGGGCACATCAAGGACCTCGGCGTAACCGCCATCGAGTTGCTGCCGATCCACGCCTTCGTCAACGACCAGCACCTGCTGCAAAAAGGCCTGAACAACTACTGGGGCTACAACAGCATCGCCTTTTTCGCGCCCCATCCGCGTTACCTGGCCAAGGGCAAGATCGCCGAGTTCAAGGAGATGGTCGCGCACCTGCACGATGCCGGCCTGGAGCTGATCCTCGATGTGGTTTACAACCATACCGCCGAGGGCAACGAGCTTGGCCCGACCCTGTCCATGCGCGGTATCGACAACGCCTCCTACTACCGCCTGATGCCCGATGACAAGCGTTACTACATCAACGATTCCGGCACCGGCAACACCCTCGACCTCAGCCATCCCTGCGTCCTCCAGTTGGTCACCGACTCGCTGCGCTACTGGGCCGGCGAGATGCATGTGGACGGCTTCCGCTTCGACCTGGCGACCATTCTCGGCCGTTACCACGAAGGTTTCGACGAGCGCCACAGCTTCCTCGTGGCCTGCCGCCAGGACCCTTTGCTGCGCCAGGTCAAGCTGATCGCCGAGCCCTGGGACTGCGGCCCCGGCGGCTACCAAGTGGGCAACTTCGCCCCGGGCTGGGCGGAATGGAACGACCGCTTCCGCGATACCGTGCGGGCCTTCTGGAAAGGCGACGAAGGCCAACTGGCCGATTTCGCCGCGCGCATGACCGCCTCCGGCGAGCTGTTCAACCGCCGTGGTCGCCGGCCTTACGCCTCGGTCAACTTCATCACCGCCCACGATGGCTTCACCCTGCGCGACCTGGTTTCGTACAACGACAAGCACAACGAGGACAACGACGAAAACAACCAGGACGGCAGCAACAACAACCTGTCATGGAACCACGGTGTCGAAGGCCCGACGGACGACCCGGAAATCAACGCCCTGCGCCTGCGCCAGATGCGTAACCTGTTCGCCACCTTGCTGCTGGCCCAGGGCACGCCGATGATCGTCGCCGGCGACGAGTTCAGCCGCACCCAGCACGGCAACAACAATGCCTATTGCCAGGACAGCGAGATCGGCTGGATCAACTGGGACCTGGACGAAGACGGCAAGGAACTGCTGGCCTTCGTCAAGCGCCTGACCCGGCTGCGCCAGAGCTATCCGATCCTGCGCCGGGCGCGCTTCCTGGTGGGCGACTACAACGAAGCGATCGGGGTCAAGGACGTCACCTGGCTGGCGCCGGATGCCAACGAAATGAGCGTCGAGCAGTGGGAAGACGCCAATGGCCGCTGCCTGGGCATGTTGATGGACGGACGCGCCCAGGTCACCGGGATCCGCAAGCCGGGGGCGGACGCCACCTTGCTGTTGATCGTCAATGCACACCACGACACCGTGCCCTTCACCTTGCCCGAGGTGCCCCAGGGCGAGTATTGGAGCGCGCTGATCGATACCAACCAGCCGAAGCGGCGCAAATCGCCGAAGCTGGCGTTTGGCAGCCCGTACGAAGTGACCGGGCGCAGCCTGGTGTTGCTGGAACTGGTGCGGGACGAGGAGGCATGACACCGGCAGGAGCGTGGCTTGCCACGCTCCTGCAACGATTCGAAATAGCAGTCCCTGCTGAAAGACCAAGGAACTATATCGAAAATCAAAGAGCGTTTATTTTCATAGGCTTGTATCCAACAACAATCCCTTCAAAGCATTTTCACAAAATCTTGACGCCCCGCCCCCGCTCTCCTTGACTGAACCTTAGCAGCATCGCTCCACACTCAATCCGAGCCTCTAGCCCGCGCCTTTGCGCGCGGACAGGCTTCGTTTTGCTGGTTTGGGTCGCCCCTCCTCGAGCCGTGACATCAGGCCAGACCCTTGGCTGTCATCTTGAGGAGAACGTCATGAAAACAGCGTCCAACCCGACCGGTCTTGAATCCTTGTTCCTGGCGATGTCCGCCTCGCTGCTGCTGGCTGCCCCGGCGGAAGCCCTGGAACTGGAAGACCTTGATCCATCCCTGTTCTACGACACGCCGATGTTCAGCGTGCCGAAGATGAGCCTCGACGGCCTGGGAGCAAGGACGCCCGGTATCTCCTCCGCCTACCGCACCGAGGTGTTCGTCGGCCACAGCGCCCCGCAAAGCGGCCCGGCCCTCAAGCGTGCACAAACTTCAGGCAAATACTCGACGGTACCTGCGCAAGGCGATAGCGTCGGGGTCTACTGGCGCCTGAGCCATGACCGGGGCTGGCATGTGGATGCCATGGCCAAAAGCACCCGGTTCGACGCCAGCGGGCACAACCCCCAAGGCGCGCCCATCAGTGACAATGCGCGTGGTGTGGTCCTGTCGGTGGGAGGCGGCTTTCCCATCGGCCTGGGCAAGAACTGGGTGATCGAGCCACAGGCACAGGTCATCAACCAACAGTACTTCGCCGTCGGCCAGGCCACTGCGCTCGACGGGCAACCAGGCTGGAGTGGCCGGGTCGGCGCGAAGTTGTCCGCAAATTACGTGGTCAGCGGCATGCCCATCCAACCCTTCGTGCGGACCAACGTCTGGTATGACTTTACCAATGCCGCCACGCTGAGCCTGGACAAGGTCGACAAGATCAGCAGCGGGCGCAACTCGCCCACCGTGGAAGTGGGTCTGGGCCTGGTGGCGCGAATTACGCCAAGGGTGGCGCTGTTCGTCAGTGCCGATTACAGCAGTGACGTAGATGACAATGACCTGAACGGCTTGATCGGCAATCTTGGCGTTCGGGTGCGTTGGTGAGCGCTGCGGGCTGGCCGGTCAGCGCTTCGCCTCCAACTGCCTGGCTGCCTCCACACCTGCGCTGGTCAGCCTGATCGGGAATTCCACGCTGGGCTCGTGTTCCTGCACCGTGACCGGATTGCCCTGGATCAGCTTGCGCTCCTGCAGGGTCTTGAGCATTCCGGCAACGGCCTTCTCGCCGCGGTAGTTGTCCAGTACTTCCTTGCCAAGCCCCTCCGGATGCGCGTGCAGCAGACGGGTCAGGACTTCACGTTCCAGTTCATCGTTGCTCATGACTGCCTCTCTCGATGCGATGGTCGTTGTGCTTGTGACCTAGTTACGACAGAGGAGATTCAACCGGATTGCCGCGCTGGCATAACCGGCGGCCAGCGGCTTAACTCATTGGCTCCCCCCTGCATACCAAGGAAGGTTCGATGAGCCCCGCCACCGATGGAAAACTCAGTGTCAGCGCCCTGACCGCACTGGTCGTGGGCTCGATGATCGGCGCGGGGATCTTCTCCCTTCCTGCAACATTCGGCCGCGCCAGCGGCGGTTTCGGGGCGATCCTCGCCTGGCTGATCGCCGGCGCCGGGATGCTCATGCTGGCCTTCGTGTTCCAGACCCTCGCCCGACGCAAGCCGGACCTGGACTCGGGAATCTACGCCTACGCCCGTGCCGGTTTCGGTAACTACCTGGGCTTTGCCTCGGCGTTCGGCTTCTGGGCCGGAACCTGCATCGGCAACGTGTCCTATTTCATCCTGATCAAGTCGACCCTGGGTGCGTTCTTCCCGGTGCTGGGTGATGGCAACACCGTGGTCGCCATCGTCCTCTCCTCGCTACTGCTATGGGGCTTCCATCTGCTGGTGCTGCGCGGGGTCCAGGAGGCGGCGGTGATCAATACCATCGCCACGGTGGCGAAGATGATCCCGATCCTGGTGTTCATCATCGTCGTGGCCGTCGCCTTCGACCGAGAGCTGTTCATGATGAACTTCTGGGGAGGCCCTGCCGCGATCGCCCCCGACCCGGACCTGGCCCATCTGGACGACTACGGCCGGATCGGCCACGCCGCCGCCGAACTGGTGACCGTGCCACAGGAGTCGCTGTTCGAACAGGTGCGCAGCACCATGCTAGTGACCGTATTCGTGTTCCTCGGAATCGAGGGCGCCAGCGTGTATTCCCGCTATGCGCGCAACCCGCGGGACGTGGGCCTGGCGACGGTACTGGGCTTCGTCGGCGTGTTGTGCCTGCTGATCCTGATCACCCTGCTCAGCTACGGCGTGCTGTTGCGCCCCGAGCTGGCGGCGCTGCGCCAGCCGTCCATGGCCGGGGTACTGGAGATGATCGTCGGGCGCTTGGGTGCGATCTTTATCAGCATCGGCCTGATCGTCTCGGTGCTGGGAGCATTTCTCTCCTGGACGTTGCTGGCCTGCGAAGTGCTGCATGCCGCGGCCCACGACCAGGCCATGCCGAAGCTGCTGACCCGGGAGAATGTCCATGGCGTGCCCAGCGCGGCGTTGTGGCTGACCACGCTGTTCGTGCAACTGTTCCTGGTCCTGACCTATTTCACCGAGGCGGCTTTCACCCTGGCACTGGAACTGACCAGCTCGCTGACCCTGGTGCCCTATCTGCTGGTTGCGGCCTATGCGGTGAAGCTGGCGCACACCGGCGAGAGCTATGAAAACGGCGCCGGGCGTGGCAAGGATCTGCTGGTTGCGGTGCTGGCTACCGCCTATGCAGTGTTGATGGTGCTGGCTGGAGGGCTGAAGTACCTGCTGCTGTCGGCGCTGATATACGGGCCAGGGACGCTGCTGTATCTCAAGGCGCGGCACGAGCAGGGAATGGCGGCGTTTACCAGGCGGGAAAAAGGAGTGTTCGCACTGATGCTGCTGGGGGCTGCCGTGGCGTTGGCAGGGTTGGCTGGGGGCTGGATTGTGTTGTGACGGTGGTCGCCCTATCGATGCTGGTGTGGAAAATCGGCAAGCGATGCGAGGGTCGTAGTGCTTGTGAACCTCTTGCGGCAAAAGGGACTCAAGCGGATTGCCGCCCTGTCATTTCTGCCAGTTGTGACCAATCCCGGGCAGCCCTAGCATGGAACGAAACTCTCCACCGGCCCTGGACGAAACGGAGTACACACTTCCATGAGCGTCCCCCCCGATACATTCGCTACCGGCGCGCCCCGGTGCAGGCTGGGATTCAACGCCGAGTACGTGGAACGTCACGGCGTGCAGATCCTCGGCAGCTATCGGGCCTACAGCCCGGTACTGATGCGCTTTCAGAATCCGGACAACCAGAGCCCGTTCGCCAGGGGTGGGCTGAATGCCTATGCCTATTGCCATGGCGATCCGGTGAATTTGGCGGATCCAACGGGGCATTTCGCACTGGCGTTACAAACCCGGCGCTACCTATGGTTGACCGCCGTTATCGGATTCGCCACCGCTGCCATCGCTGGGATCGGTGCGGCGGGAATGAAAAAAAGCAAAAGCAGGGATGCTGCCATTGCAATCGCAGGCATTGGTCTCGCTCTCGGGATCGCCGCTGCTGCGCCGCTGGCGATAAACAAGTTCCAATCTGCAGATTTCAGGGCCCCAGGGCGCTGGTTGCTAACGCGAATGAGGTACCCGCAGAGGGAGACGCTCCCGGTTGTCAGCAGTGCCAGCGTACAGGGTGTCGCCAGTTCCGGGCATACGACGCCCGGGACATTTGTTCCTTCAACACCTCCGATCGAGCCAAACGCTTCACCGACGCCGCAGCGTTTGCCAGACGGTATAGCTCCAACCTACCCGATTGCTAGCTTGATCGACTTCGACGGTCTGCCCAGCTATCTGTACGCTACGGATCCTTACTTCAAGCGGCGTTATCACCAACTGATTGAGGGACGTCCTCCGGCGAGCAGCCCTGAAAGCATCAGGAAGACATCCCTCAAACGCTCCGGAGACCGGTAATGCTGGAGCTATTACCCGGAAAAGAGCGGCCTCCACTCCCCCGCTGCACTGGAGAGTTCCGGGCCGCTGGGCGGCCCTTCGCGATGCATCGATGCTGCAGCCGTCCACTCTGAAGCCGGCAGTATCATAGGGATCTTCAAGCCGGCCGCAGGATCAACACCCCCAACGGCGGCAGATTCACCTCCAGCGACATCGGCTGCCCATGGCTGGGCACCGCACTGCCCTTCACCGCCCCTTCGTTGCCGAAGTTGGAGCCGGCATAACGTTGCGAGTCGCTGTTGAACACTTCGTCCCAGCGGTCACCAAATGGCACGCCGATACGGTAGCCCTCGCGCGGCACCGGGGTGAAGTTGGCGACCACCAGCAGCGGTTCGCCACTGGCACTCCAGCGCAGCCAGGCGTACACGCTGTTGTGGGCGTCATCGCCAATCAGCCATTGGAAACCCTGCGGCTGGCAGTCCTGCTGGTGCAGCGCGCCCTCCTCCCGATACAGCCGGTTGAGGTCGCCGACCAGGCGTTGCACACCCAGGTGCTCGCTGTATTGCAACAGGTACCAATCCAGCTCGCTGTCGTGGTTCCACTCGCGCCATTGGCCGAACTCGCAGCCCATGAACAGCAGCTTCTTGCCCGGATGACACCACATGAAGGCCAGGTAGGCCCGCAGGTTGGCGAACTTCTGCCAGCGGTCGCCCGGCATCTTGTCGATCAGCGAGCGCTTGCCATGCACCACTTCGTCGTGGGAAATCGGCAGGATGAAATGCTCGGAATAGGCATAGATCAGGCCGAAGCTCATTTCGTTGTGGTGGTGCTGGCGGTGGATCGGGTCGTTCTGGATGTAGTGCAGGGTGTCGTGCATCCAGCCCATGTTCCATTTGTACGAGAAGCCCAGCCCGCCCTGCTGCACCGGCTGGCTGACCCCCGGCCAGGCAGTGGACTCCTCGGCGATGACTAAAGCGCCCGGCACCTCCAGGCTGACCACATCGTTGAGATGACGCAGGAAGTCGATGGCTTCCAGGTTTTCCCGTCCGCCATGGCGGTTGGGTACCCACTCACCGGCCTTGCGCGAGTAGTCGCGGTACAGCATCGAGGCCACCGCATCGACGCGCAGGCCGTCGATATGGAACTCGCGCAGCCAATGCAGTGCCGAGGCCAGCATGAAGCCGTGGACCTCGGTGCGCCCCAGGTTGTAGATCAGCGTGTCCCAGTCCTGGTGGAAGCCTTCCAGCGGGTTGTCGTACTCGTACAGCGCAGTACCGTCGAAACGCGCCAGGCCGTGGCTGTCGGTGGGGAAATGCGCCGGCACCCAATCGAGGATCACGCCGATCCGCGCCTGGTGGCAGGCATCGACGAATGCGGCGAAATCTTCCGCGGTGCCATAGCGCGAAGTCGGCGCGAACAGCGACAGCGGCTGGTAGCCCCAGGAACCGCCGAAGGGGTGTTCCATGATCGGCATCAGCTCGATATGGGTGAAGCCCAGCTCCTGTACGTAGGGAATCAGCCGTTCGGCCAGCTCACGCCAGTTGTACAGGCGGCTGACTTCACCGGCCTCGTCCAGCTCGCACTGCCAGGAGCCAGCATGCAGTTCGTAGATCGACAGCGGCGCCCCGATCGCCTGGGTTTCCCCGCGTTCACGCAGCCATTGTTCGTCACGCCATTCATGGGCCAGCGGACCGGCCACCTTGGAAGCCGTGCTCGGCGGCAGCTCGGTGGCACGGGCCAGCGGGTCGGCCTTGAGCGGCAGCACGCCGTCGCGTCCGAGCACCTCGTACTTGTAGGTCTCGCCGGCCCGCAGCCCGGGGATGAACAGCTCCCACACACCGCTGGCGTGACGCAGGCGCATGGGGTGACGGCGGCCGTCCCAATTGTTGAAATCCCCCACCACCGAGACCCGCCGCGCATTCGGCGCCCATACCGAGAAGCGTACGCCCTCGACGCCGTCCACCGTCACCGGCTGGGCGCCAAGACGATTGGCCAGGTCGCGGTGATTGCCCTCGCTGAACAGATAGAGGTCCATGTCGCCCAACTGCGGGCCGTAGCTGTACGGGTCCGGGGTTACCTGCTCACCACCGGCCCAATTGATCCGCCAGCGGTATTTGTCGACACCCCGCTGCGCATGCGCGGTAAACAGGCCCGGCACAGTCTCCTGCTGCAATTCGGCGATCAACTCGTCGCTGTCGCCAGCCAGCGCCTGCACGCTCAAGGCCTCCGGCAGATAGGCCCGTAGCCAGGTGCCTCCTGCACCATCGGCGTGCGCACCGAGCACCGCGAACGGATCGGCGTGCCTGGCATTGACCAGATCGTCGATATCGCTGCGGCCCAGTCCGCCCTGTTCCTTCTTGTGCACGCTCATTTACTGCTCTCCCCAGGTACTCACAAGCCCATGGAGACCATGCAAGGGCACGGCCAGCCAACTCGGGCGATTTTCCGCTTCATAGGCGATTTCATAGGCAGCCTTTTCCAGGCTGAACAATTCCAGTGCCGCCTGCTCGCCGCCTTCCTTGAGCCAGGCATGCGGCAGGCTGGCGGTAGCCAGGCCATAAGCCTGGACGAAGGCGTGGCGCGAGGCGTGCAGGTAGCGCTTGGCGACGCGCTGGCGGGCCTGCAGGTTGTCCGGCAACGCACCGGCCCCTGCCGCACCGCGCAAGGCCATCGCAGCAGCGTAGTCGAAGGATCGCAGCACACCGCTGACATCCTTGTATGGACTGTGCCTGGCCCGGCGCTCTTCCAGGGGCCGTGCAGGTTCGCCTTCGAAGTCGATCAGGTAGGCATCGCCCTGCACCACCAGGACCTGCCCCAGGTGCAGGTCGCCATGCACGCGCATCACCAGGCCGCCCTCGGCCTGCTGCGCCAGTTGCCCGACCTCGCGCAACAGGCCATCGCGCTGCTGTTCCAGATCCTTGACCAGCGCCTGGCTTTCCTCGTCCAGCTCGTCGCGATGCTGCACCAGCAGATCGAGGGCGGTGCGCAACTGCTCGGCGATCTGCTCGCCCCAGCGGCGGGTGTCCTCGGCATCGCTGATGCGGGTCTGGAAGGCTTCGTCATCGGTGGGCCGGGCCAACGCCTGGTGCATTTCGCCGAGACGCTGGCCGAGCAAGGCGGCGAAGCCGGTGAGGTCTTCCAGCGCGCTGGCGTGGGCTTCGCCACGCAGTTGCGGCGGCTCCATTTCGTCGCGGATGGCCCGTTCCAGGTTGTTCTGGGTCCAGTCCCAGGCATCGCCCTGGTTGTTCAGATAGCCTTGGGCGATGGCCAGCAGGTGGGGCTCGCCAGCGGCATCGACACGGTTCAGCCAGCCCAGCAACGGCGAGATGTTGGCGAAACCGGCGGCGGTCAGGTAGGCGCCCATTTCCAGTTCGGGATGCACGCCGCCGTTGACCCGGCGGATCAGCTTGAGTACCAGGCGACCACCCACCACCACCGAGCTGTTGGACTGCTCGGCAGACAGGTAGCGCACCTCGGCATCGGCATCCAGGTTCAGTTGCGCCAGTTGCGGCGTCGATTCGAATTGCAGCTCGCCATCGCTGCCCGGCAGGCGCAGGTGCTCCTGGAAACCGGCAAGCAGGCCACGGACGAAGGTTTCCAGGCTGAAGGCATCGGTGATAAAGCCCACCTGCCTGCCGCGACGGACCCTGGCCAGCGCCAGTTGCTGTGGCAACGCGGTGTGGATCTGGTCTTCGCCGACCAGGCCGAAGGGCAGGAAATAGCGCCGGCGCTGGCCGCCGCTGTCCACCTCCAGCTCACCCAGCAGCACCGGCGTGGTCGGCGTGCCGAAACGCACGCCGTAGGCCAGGTGGACCTTGTCGATGGATTGGTCCTTGCCGGCGAACCAGCGCCGTTTCGGCAGGTATTCGGGAAGGATGCTGTTTTCGAGGGTTTGCCGGGCCGGAGCCTCGAGCAGTTCCTCCATGCGTTTCTTGACGACCAAGGTAGTGAGCTCCGGCAAGGGTTGCGCTGCCTCGACGTGCCAGCTGGGCATCTGGTCCTTCGGGGCGAGGAGGAACCAATAGAAGCCATAGGGCGCCAGGGTCAGCAGGAACGGCAGATGGCCGATGGGCGGGAAGGCGCAGCCGCCGAGCATTTCCACCGGCACCCGGTCGATCCAGGGTGCCAGGTCCAGCTCCACGGCCTGGGCGGCGCGCGACACGTTGGCCACGCACAGCACGGTTTCGCTGACACCCTCCGGGCTTGTGTACTCGCGCAGGTAGGCGAGGATGCGGCGGTTGTTCGGTGCCAGCATCTTCAAGGTGCCGCGGCCGAAGGCCTTCTGCTGCTTGCGCACGGCGAGCAGACGACGGTTCCAGTTGAGCAGCGAGTGCGGATCCTCGGCCTGGGATTCGACATTGATGGTCTGGTAGCCGTACTGCGGATCCATGATCGGCGGCAGCACCAGGCGCGCCGGGTCGGCGCGGGAGAAGCCGCCGTTGCGGTCGATCGACCACTGCATCGGCGTGCGCACGCCATCACGATCGCCCAGGTAGATATTGTCGCCCATGCCGATCTCGTCGCCGTAGTACAGGGTCGGCGTGCCGGGCATGGACAGCAACAGGCTGGTCAGCAGCTCCACCCGGCGCCGGTCACGCTGCATCAACGGCGCCAGGCGGCGACGAATGCCGAGGTTGATCCGCGCGCGGCGGTCCGCTGCATAGTAGTTCCACAGGTAGTCGCGCTCGCGGTCGGTGACCATCTCCAGGGTCAGCTCGTCGTGGTTGCGCAGGAAGATCGCCCATTGGCAATTGGCGGGAATCTCGGGGGTCTGGCGCAGGATATCGGTAATCGGAAAGCGGTCTTCCTGGGCCACGGCCATGTACATGCGCGGCATCAGCGGGAAGTGGAAGGCCATATGGCACTCGTCGCCCTCGCCTTCGCCGAAATACTGCTGGGTGTCTTCGGGCCACTGGTTGGCTTCGGCCAGGAGCATGCGGTCGGGATAGTTGGCGTCGATCTCGGCACGGATACGCTTGAGCACCGCATGGGTTTCGGCGAGGTTCTCGTTGTTGGTGCCGTCGCGCTCGATGAGGTAGGGAATGGCATCCAGGCGCAGCCCATCGACACCCATGTCCAGCCAGAAGCGCATGACGCCGATGACCGCCTTCATCACCTGCGGGTTGTCGAAGTTCAGGTCCGGCTGGTGCGAGTAGAAGCGATGCCAGTAGTACTGGCCGGCCACCGGATCCCAGGTCCAGTTGGACTTCTCGGTATCGAGGAAGATGATCCGCGTGCCGTCGTACTTCTGGTCGCTGTCGGACCACACGTAGAAATTGCGTGCCGCCGAGCCCGGCTTGGCCCGTCGCGCCTTCTGGAACCAGGGATGCTGGTCGGAGGTATGGTTGATGACCAGTTCGGTGATCACCCGCAGGTTGCGCTTGTGCGCCTCCGTAATGAAGCGGCGCACATCGGCCATGGTCCCATAATCGCTGTGCACCGCCTTGTAGGCGGCGATGTCATAGCCATCGTCACGCCGCGGCGAGGGGTAGAACGGCAACAGCCAGAGCGTATTGACGCCAAGCTCGGCGATGTAATCGAGCTTGGCCAGCAGGCCGGGAAAATCGCCGATGCCGTCGTTGTTCGAATCGAAGAACGACTTGATGTGGATCTGGTAGATGACCGCGTCCTTGTACCAGAGCGGATCATCGATAAAGGCTGCGGGACGGGTTTTCTTCGCCATGCTCGACTTCCCTTCCTTACACCTTGTCCAGGCGCCAGATACCGAACGGCAGGTGCCAGGGTTCGATGCGCATCCACTGGGTCTTGCCATACCACTCCCAGCGATGGCCGTTCATCAGGTCTTCGCCACGGGTCACGGCATTGTCATCCAGGCCCAGCTCCCACAACGGCAGCTCGAAGTGCGCCTCCTGGGCGTTGTGCGGATCGAGGCTGACCGCCACCAGGACGAAGCTCTCGCCATCCGGGGAGGGCTTGCCGAAATACACGATGTTGTCGTTCCAGGCGTTGTAGAAGCGCACGCCCAGGTGGCTGTGCAAGGCCGGCTGCTGGCGACGGATGCGGTTGAGCTGGGCGATCTCGGCGATGATGTTGCCCGGCTGGGTGAAGTCCCTCGGGCGGATCTGGTATTTCTCCGAATCCAGGTATTCCTCCTTGCCCGGAATCGGCGCCGCCTCGCACAGCTCGAAGCCCGAATACATGCCCCACAGGCCCGAGCCCATGGTTGCCAGGGCCGCACGGATGAGGAAGCCGGCGCGCCCCGACTGATGCAGGAAGAACGGGTTGATATCCGGCGTATTGACGAAGAAGTTCGGCCGGTAGCACAGCGACCATGGCGGCTGGTTGAGCGTCTCGAAGTACTCCTGGATCTCGGCCTTGGTATTGCGCCAGGTGAAATAGGTGTAGCTCTGGCTGTAGCCGACCTTGCCCAGGCGGGCCATCATCGCCGGTTTGGTAAAGGCTTCGGCGAGGAAGATCACCTCGGGATGGCGGCTGCGGATATCGGCGATCAACCATTGCCAGAACGGCAGCGGCTTGGTGTGCGGGTTGTCCACGCGGAACTGCTTGACGCCTTCCTGTACCCAGCCTTCGACCACGTCACGCAGCACCAGCCACAGCGACGGCACCGCGTCGGCGGCATAGAAATCGACGTTGACGATGTCCTGGTATTTCTTCGGCGGGTTTTCCGCGTAGCGGATGCTGCCGTCCGGTCGCCAGGAAAACCAGCCGGGATGCTCGGTCAGCCAGGGATGGTCCTGGGAGCACTGGATGGCAAAGTCCAGGGCGATCTCAAGCCCGTGCTCCGCGGCGGCGGCGACCAGACGACGGAAGTCCTCGCGGCTGCCCAGTTGCGGATGGATCGCATCGTGGCCGCCATCCGGGCTGCCGATGGCATAGGGGCTGCCCGGGTCGCCGGGTTCGGCGCTGAGGGCGTTGTTGCGGCCTTTGCGGAACTTGCTGCCGATGGGATGGATGGGCGGGAAATACAGCACATCGAAGCCCATGTCGCGGATCATCGGCAGGCGCGCATGTACGTCGTTGAAGGTGCCGTGGCGCTGGGGATCGTCGGTGGTCGAGCGGGGAAACAGCTCGTACCAACTGGCAAAGGCGGCACGTTCGCGCTCCACGTCCAGGGGGAACTCGGGGCTGCGGCTAAGGTAGCTGCGCGGATCGGCCTGGGCCATAAGCACGCGGGTCTCGCTGGCCACCAGCATTTCCACCCGGGACGCCACCGGCAGGCCCTTGCGCAAGCGCCGGGCAAGCCCGGCCAGTTCCTCGCGCAGCGGCCCGGCGCTGCGTTCGGCGGCATGCTCGAGGTGCAGGCGGCCCTCCTCCAGCTCCAGCTCGACATCCACGCCGGCGGCGAACTTCTTTTCCAGATCGTGACAATAGGTGGCATAGCCATCGATCCATGCCTCGATCACGAACAGGTGGCGGCCCATCTCGTTGATGCTGAAACTGCCCTCCCAGCGGTCATTGCCGAGCAAGGTCATGCTGATGCTGCGCCAGCGCCGGCTATGGGCCTGGCGCCAGTTTAGGGTCACCGCGAGGACATCGTGGCCATCGGCATAGACCGTACTGCCGACCGTTACCGTGCGGCCGACCTCGGTCTTGACCGCATACAGGCCGGCGTCGATCACCGGCGTGGTGTTCTCGATCACCACCCGGGGCAGCAACAAGGCCTGGGCCAGGGTCAGCGGATCGTCGGCAGGATTGTCGGCAGCGGCCATGCGCTCGGTTACGAAAGGCTCATTGCGGGTCATCGAACATCGCTCCGTTACGGCGTGGCGGTAAGGGTTCAGAGCAATGGCAGGCGCGGGGGTTCAATAAAAAATGAGCGTTGCCGCGGGAAAGCGGTCCAATCCAAAGACACGATCACCGTCCTTGCGAGGTACAGCGATGAGTATCCCTATCCCGGCGGAGACGCCCGATCCGAATATCGACGACCCGACCCTGCCGCCAGCGGTGCCCGACGAGGAAGATCCGGAGGGCGTGCCGGTCAAGCCGACCGTGCCGCCGACCGTTGGCGATCCGCCAAGCGAGGAGCCGCCGGTGAAAGGTAGAGCGTAGACGGGTTAATGAAGTTCGAGGGTGTTGCTGATGGCCTCATCGCTGGCAAGCCAGCTCCCACAGGGATCGCGTGCACCGCAAGACCTGTGGGAGCTGGCTTGCCAGCGATGAGGCCCGAAAGAACAACTCAGTTCTGCCTGAGCTCCTCGATACTGATCTCTCTCATCCTGAACTTCTGCACCTTGCCCGTCACCGTCATGGGGAATTCCTCGACGAAACGGAAATGCCGCGGGGTCTTGAAGTGTGCGATGCGGTTCTTGCACCAGGCTTGCAACTCCACATCCGTGGCGCTGTGCCCGGGATGGAACTTGATCCAGGCGACGATCTCCTCGCCATAGCGCTCATCGGGAATGCCGATCACCTGGACATCCGCCACCGCCGGATGGGTGAAGAAGAACTCTTCAAGTTCCCGCGGGTAAATGTTTTCACCGCCGCGGATGATCATGTCCTTGTTGCGCCCTGCGATGCACACATAGCCCTGTTCGTCCATGCTCGCCAGGTCGCCGGTGTGCATCCAGCCCGCCGGATCGATGGCTTCGGCGGTGGCCGCAGGGTTGCCCCAGTAGCCGAGCATTACGCTGTAGCCGCGGGTGCACAGCTCGCCGATCTGCCCGCGCGGCACCACGCAGCCATGCTCGTCGATGATCTTGCTCTCCAGTTGCGGCTGGGTTCGCCCGACCGTGGTCACGCGCAGTTCCAGTTCGTCGTCCGGGCCGGTCTGCAGCGACACCGGGCTGGTCTCGGTCATGCCGTAGGCGATCTGCACCTCGCTCATGTGCAGTTCGTTGATCACCCGGCGCATCACCTCGATCGGGCAGATGGCCCCGGCCATGATCCCGGTGCGCAGGCAGGACAGGTCGTAGTCGGCGCGCTGCGGCTGGTCGAGCACGGCGATGAACATGGTGGGCACGCCGTATAGCGCGGTGGCGCGCTCCTCGGCCACCGCCTGCAGGGTCAGGGCCGGGTCGAAGGCGTCGTTGGGGTAGATCATGGTGCTGCCGTGGGTCATGCAGCCGAGGTTGCCCATGACCATGCCGAAGCAGTGGTACAGCGGCACCGGAATCACCATGCGGTCATGCTCGGTCAGGCCCAGGCTCTCGCCGACCATATAGCCGTTGTTGAGGATGTTGTAGTGGCTGAGGGTGGCACCCTTGGGGAAGCCGGTGGTGCCGGAGGTGTACTGGATATTCACCGCCTGGTCGAACTGCAGGCTTTGCTGGCGGGCAGCGTAGTCGTCGAGCCCGACCCTGGCGCCCTGCTCGCCCAGCGTTTCCCAGGCCAGGAAGCCGGGTGGCGGCTCGCTGGCCAGGCTGATCACCCCGCGCAGGTCGGGCAGGCGTTCGCAGGCGAGCTGTCCCGGCGCCTGGTGGGCCAGTTCCGGCAGCAGCTCGGCGAGCATGGCATGGTAATCCGAACTCTTGAATGCCCCGGCACAGATCAACCATTGGCAGCCGGACTGCTTGAGCGCGTACTCCAGCTCGCTGGTGCGATACGCCGGGTTGATATTGACCAGGATGATCCCGGCCTTGGCGCTGGCGAACTGGGCGATGCACCACTGCGCGCAGTTCGGCGCCCAGATTCCCAGGCGGTCGCCGGTCTTCAGGCCCAGGGCCATGAACGCACGGGCATGCAGGTCGACGGCGGCGGCCAGCTGCGCCCAGCTATAGCGCACCTGCTGATGACGGACCACCAGCGCTTCTCGATCGCCGAAGCGCGCTACCGTGCGGTCGAAGGCCTGGCCGATGGTCATGGCCAGCAAGGGCTTGTCCTGGCGACCCTGGGTATAGCTCGGTTGATTCATGACGTTCCCTTTTTGTGGTTGTTCTGGGAGCTGATCGGGGCGGGAAATACTCTCGCCCAAATTAACGTTAACGTAAAGGTCACGTTGACGATTGACACTGCACTTTCTCAGGTTTACGTTAACGTAAAGGTGAAATCGACATCGCGCCCAGCGCCAGGATCCGCACGCCTGCAACTCCGCCCCATCCAAGAACAAACAATAGAAGGTGCCCGAGCATGCTTTATCCCTCCCTGAACTTCGCCCTTGGTGAAACCATCGACATGCTGCGCGAGCAGGTGCAGGCCTTCGTCGCCAGCGAACTGGCGCCGCGTGCCGCGCAGATCGACCACGACAACCTGTTCCCTGCCGATATGTGGCGCAAGTTCGGCGACCTGGGGCTGCTCGGCGTGACCGTCAGCGAGGAGTACGGCGGCGCCGGCCTGGGTTACCTGGCGCACGTGGTAGCCATGGAGGAAATCAGCCGTGGCTCGGCCTCGGTCGCACTTTCCTATGGTGCCCACTCCAACCTGTGCGTGAACCAGATCAACCGCAACGGCAACCATGAGCAGAAAGCCAGGTACCTGCCGAAACTGATCAGCGGCGAGCATGTCGGCGCCCTGGCCATGAGCGAGCCCAATGCCGGCTCCGACGTGGTGTCGATGAAACTGCGCGCCGACAAGCGCGGTGACCGCTTCGTGCTCAATGGCAGCAAGACCTGGATCACCAACGGCCCGGACGCCAATACCTACGTGATCTACGCCAAGACCGACCTGGAAAAGGGCCCCCACGGCATTACCGCGTTCATCGTCGAGCGCGACTGGAAGGGCTTCAGCCGCAGCAACAAGTTCGACAAGCTGGGCATGCGTGGCTCCAACACCTGCGAACTGTTCTTCGACGATGTCGAGGTGCCGGAGGAAAACATCCTCGGCAAGCTCAACGGTGGCGTGAAGGTGCTGATGAGCGGGCTGGACTACGAGCGCGTGGTGCTGTCCGGCGGCCCTACCGGGATCATGCAAGCCTGCATGGACCTCGTTGTCCCTTATATCCACGACCGCAAGCAGTTCGGCCAGAGCATCGGCGAGTTCCAGTTGATCCAGGGCAAGATCGCCGACATGTACACCCAGCTCAACGCCAGCCGTGCCTACCTCTACGCCGTGGCCCAGGCCTGCGACCGTGGCGAGACCACGCGCAAGGACGCCGCCGGGGTGATCCTCTACACCGCCGAACGCGCCACGCAGATGGCCCTGGAGGCGATCCAGATCCTTGGTGGCAATGGCTACATCAACGAATTCCCGGCCGGCCGCCTGCTGCGCGACGCCAAGCTGTACGAGATCGGTGCCGGTACCAGCGAGATCCGCCGCATGCTGATCGGCCGCGAGCTGTTCAACGAGACCCGCTGAAACGCCGCCTCGCTTCCGCTCCCTTCTTGCGGCTTCCCGCTGAAGCCGCCGAGGACCCACGATGATTCTCAAGTCTCAGTTGAACACCCGCGCCCCGGACTTCGCCGTCAACAGTGCGGCCATGCTGGAACAGGTCAAGGCCCTGCGCACCCTCCTCGCCCAGGTGCATCAAGGTGGCGGGGCCAAGGCCCAGGAACGCCATACCTCCCGCGGCAAGCTGCTGCCCCGCGAACGTATCGATCGCCTGCTCGATCCGGGCTCGCCTTTCCTTGAAATCGGCCAGTTGGCGGCCCATGAGGTCTACGGCGAAGAGGTCCCTGCCGCCGGCGTGATCGTCGGTATCGGCCGGGTCGAAGGCGTCGAGTGCATGATCGTCGCCAACGACGCCACGGTGAAGGGCGGCTCCTACTATCCGCTGACCGTGAAGAAACACCTGCGCGCCCAGGCCATCGCCCAGCAGAATCGCCTGCCCTGCCTGTACCTGGTGGACTCCGGGGGCGCGAACCTGCCGCGCCAGGACGAAGTCTTCCCCGACCGCGAGCATTTCGGGCGGATCTTCTTCAACCAGGCCAACATGAGTGCCCAGGGCATCCCGCAGATCGCCGTGGTCATGGGTTCCTGCACCGCCGGCGGCGCCTACGTGCCGGCGATGTCCGACGAGACCATCATGGTCCGCCAGCAGGCCACCATCTTCCTCGCCGGCCCGCCGCTGGTGAAGGCGGCCACCGGCGAGGTGGTCAGTGCCGAAGACCTGGGCGGCGCCGACGTGCACTGCAAGACCAGCGGCGTGGCTGACCACTATGCCGACAACGATGAACACGCCCTGGCGATTGCCCGCCGCTGCGTGGCCAACCTCAACTGGCACAAGCAGGGCGAACTGCAGGTGCGTACGCCGATTGCCCCGCTGTATGCCGCGGAGGAGTTGTATGGCGTGGTCCCGGCAGATGCCAAGCAACCCTTCGATGTGCGCGAGATCATCGCGCGCCTGGTGGACGGCTCGGTGTTCGATGAATTCAAGGCGCTGTTCGGCACCACCCTGGTCTGCGGCTTCGCCCACCTGCACGGCTACCCGATCGCCATCCTCGCCAACAACGGCATCCTCTTCGCCGAAGCCGCGCAGAAAGGCGCGCATTTCATCGAACTGGCCTGCCAGCGGGGTATTCCCCTGCTGTTCCTGCAGAACATCACCGGCTTCATGGTCGGGCAGAAATACGAAGCCGGCGGCATCGCCAAGCACGGCGCCAAGCTGGTCACCGCCGTGGCCTGCGCCAGGGTTCCGAAGTTCACCGTGATCATCGGCGGCAGCTTCGGCGCCGGTAACTACGGCATGTGCGGGCGCGCCTACGACCCGCGCTTCCTGTGGATGTGGCCGAATGCGCGGATCGGCGTGATGGGTGCCGAGCAGGCCGCCGGGGTGCTGGCCCAGGTCAAGCGCGAGCAGAGCGAGCGTTCCGGGCAGGTCTTCAGCGCCGAGGACGAGGCCAGGCTCAAGCAGCCGATCCTCGACCAGTACGAACACCAGGGCCATCCCTACTATTCCAGCGCGCATCTTTGGGACGACGGCGTCATCGACCCGGCGCAGACCCGCGAGATCCTCGCCCTGGCCCTGTCCGCTTCGCTCAACGCACCGATCGAAGCCACCCGCTTCGGCATTTTCCGGATGTGACCGATGACCGACTTTAGCACCCTCGAACTGATCAAGGATCCGCGCGGCTTCGCCACCCTGTGGTTGAGCCGCGCGAACAAGAACAACGCCTTCAATGCGCAGATGATCCGCGAGCTGATCGTCGCCCTCGATGAACTGGCCGCCGATGCCAGCCTGCGCTTCGTCCTTTTGCGTGGCCGGGGCCGGCATTTCAGTGCCGGTGCGGACCTGGCCTGGATGCAGCAAAGCGCGGCCCTGGATTACCAGAGCAACCTGGATGACGCCCGTGAGCTGGCGGAACTGATGTACAACCTGGCGCGCCTGAAGCTGCCGACCCTGGCGGTTGTGCAGGGCGCGGCCTTCGGTGGCGCCCTGGGCCTGATCGCCTGCTGCGATATGGCCATCGGTGCCGAAGAGGCGCAACTGTGCCTGTCGGAAGTTCGCATCGGCCTGGCTCCGGCGGTGATCAGCCCGTTCGTGGTCCAGGCCATGGGCGAACGCGCCGCACGTCGCTACGCCCTGACCGCCGAGCGCTTCAGCGGCATCCGCGCCCGCGAGCTTGGCCTGCTGGCGGAGGCTTATCCGGCGGCCGAGCTGGACGAGCGCGTGGAAGACTGGATCACCAACCTGCTGCAGAACAGCCCGCAGGCCATGCGTGCCAGCAAGGAATTGCTGCGCGAGGTCGGCCCGGGTGAGCTGACCCCGGCCCTGCGTCGCTACTGCGAGAACGCCATCGCCCGGATCCGCGTCAGCGGCGAAGGCCAGGAAGGCCTGCGCGCCTTCCTGGAAAAACGCCCACCGGCCTGGCTGGCCGCCCCATCCTCCTCTTCATCCACCACGGAGCCCCGCCCATGAGCCGTCCCGAGCTGACCACCCTGCTGGTCGCCAACCGTGGCGAGATCGCCTGCCGGGTGATGCGTACCGCAAAATCCCTGGGCCTGACCACCGTCGCCGTGCACAGCGCGGTGGACCGTGAAGCGCGCCACAGCCGCGAAGCCGATATTCGCGTCGATCTTGGCGGTGCCAAGCCGGCGGAAAGCTACCTGGTGATCGACAAGCTGATCGCCGCGGCCAAGGCCAGCGGCGCCCAGGCGATCCATCCCGGCTATGGCTTCCTCTCGGAAAATGCCGGGTTCGCCAAGGCCATCGAGGACGCCGGGCTGATCTTCCTCGGCCCGCCCGCCAGCGCCATCGAGGCCATGGGCAGCAAGTCGGCGGCCAAGGCGCTGATGGAAACCGCCGGGGTGCCCCTGGTACCGGGTTATCACGGCGAAGCCCAGGACCTGGAAACCTTCCGCGCCGCTGCCGAAAGGATCGGCTACCCCGTACTCCTCAAGGCCACCGCCGGCGGCGGCGGCAAGGGCATGAAGGTGGTCGAGCAGGAAAGCCAGCTGGCCGAAGCCCTGGCCTCCGCACAGCGCGAGGCACAGTCCTCGTTCGGCGATGCGCGGATGCTGGTGGAAAAGTACGTGCTCAAGCCGCGCCACGTGGAAATCCAGGTGTTTGCCGACCAGCATGGCAACTGCCTGTATCTCAACGAGCGCGACTGCTCGATCCAGCGTCGCCACCAGAAGGTGGTCGAGGAAGCCCCGGCACCGGGCCTCAGCGTCGAGCAACGCAGAGCCATGGGCGAGGCAGCGGTGCGCGCGGCCCAGGCTATTGGTTATGTCGGTGCGGGGACGGTGGAATTCCTTCTGGATGCCCGCGGTGAATTCTTCTTCATGGAGATGAACACCCGCCTGCAGGTGGAGCATCCGGTGACCGAGGCGATCACCGGCCTTGACCTGGTGGCCTGGCAGATCCGCGTCGCCCGCGGCGAGGCCCTGCCGATCAACCAAGAGCAGGTGCCCCTGATCGGCCATGCCATCGAAGTGCGGCTGTATGCGGAGGATCCGGCCAATGACTTCCTCCCCGCCACCGGCCGGCTGGCGCTGTATCGGGAAAGCGCGGCAGGCGATGGTCGCCGCGTCGATAGCGGGGTCGCCGAGGGCGACCAGGTATCACCGTTCTACGACCCGATGCTGGGCAAGCTGATCGCCTGGGGCGAGGACCGCGAGCAAGCGCGCCTGCGCCTGCTGGCGATGCTGGACGAGTTCGCCATTGGCGGAGTGAAGACCAATATCGGTTTCCTGAGGCGGATCCTCGCCCATCCGGCGTTTGCGGCGGCGGAGCTGGATACCGGCTTTATCCCGCGCTACCACGACGATCTGCTGCCACCACCAGGCGCCCTGTCCGCCGGCTTCTGGCAGGCCGCGGCAGAGGCCTGGGTGCAGGGGCTGGCGGC
The DNA here is from genome assembly GCF_029836855.1 of Pseudomonas sp. GD04058. Classification (NCBI taxonomy): domain Bacteria; kingdom Pseudomonadati; phylum Pseudomonadota; class Gammaproteobacteria; order Pseudomonadales; family Pseudomonadaceae; genus Pseudomonas; species Pseudomonas sp. GD04058. The sequence goes on along the minus strand of NZ_JAOECN010000010.1, from coordinate 32,123 downwards.
CAACGTGCGCGGTGACGATGCCGTCTCGCCGTGGGCTTCCCGGCAGGGCTTGCGCGCCGGCGTTCCGGCGCACATCAGCCTGCACCTGAGCAGCAACGGCCAGCAGCAGGCGCTGGGGCTGGATCGAACCGCGCCCTCGCTGTTCAACCTCGACGGCGAATGCCTGCGCATCGACGACAACGGCGTGCGTCGCCAGTACCAAGCGATCCGCCGGGGGGACACGCTGTACCTGCGCTGGGACGGCGAGCTGCATGCGGTCCAGGCCTTCGACCCTATCGCCGAGGCCGAAGCCGGTCATGGCCACCAGGGCGGCCTGACGGCGCCGATGAATGGCAGCATCGTACGCGTACTGGTGGAGCCCGGGCAGGTGGTCGAGGCCGGGACCCAACTGGTGGTGCTGGAGGCGATGAAGATGGAGCACAGCATCCGTGCACCCCACGCTGGCAAGGTGGCGACACTGTATTGCCAGGAAGGCGAGATGGTCAGTGAAGGGAGTGTGTTGGTGGCGTTGGAGGAAAGCGCCAGCTAATAGGCCGGTACTGACTTCACGAAACAGAAACGGCGCCCTCGGGCGCCGTTTTCATTGACGTGGGTTCAGAAGCGAATCCCGCCCTGGATGGCGACCCCGAGCAATTCGCAGTCCTCGCCACACAGCATCATCGGATAGGTCGGATTGAGCGGCTTGAGGAAGCGCTGCCCCTCCTCCACCACCAACTGCCGCAACACGCCCTGGGAGTGGCCCGGCACTCGGGCGATGACCAGGCGCCCGACCTGCGCCTGCACCCCCGGATCGACCAGGACCAGCATACCGGCACAGAGGCTCAAGCCAGCCGGCGCGGTCATCGCATCGCCCTCGACCCGCAGCCAGAACGCCTTGCCCTGGGCCTTGTAGTCGGTGATTTCCTCGGCCACCGGCGCGTCCTCGGCAACATCCGTCAGCACGACCCAATCCGACTGCGGATAACGGAAGGTCGTCGGCAGGCCATAGTTGGCCGGCTCCTCCTCCGAGTCAGGGGTAGCCTTCATGCTCATGTGGGGCAGTTCGAGTGCTACCAGCACGCGGTTCATGCGCGTGAGGGTCAGCTCGCGCTCACCACGCAGCCACAGGCCCACGCAGCCCTGGGTGACCCCGACGCGTTCGGCCAGTTTCTCTTGCGTGAGCTTGAGTTCACGCATCCGATCTTTGACTAGTGCGATCCATTTTTCCATCGCAGGCACGATACGGACTGCCCATTCTCGCTCAATACACAAATTGTAGTATTTAAAACGCTGTAAAAAATACACCAGGTACTATATTTCCCCGTGCCTCTCCACAACCCCAAGGAAGACCCTCCTCATGAGTGCCAGTACCTCCAGCCACCTGGACAGCGACTCCTCGCGCCGTGCCCTCGATTACTACTTCAACCCGGCTCCGGAGAACGCGCCCGGACTGGAAGACATGCAGCTGGTGGTGGCGCGCGACGACCTGTCGCCACAGGCCGCCGCCGAGCAGGCGGCGTGGCTGCTGCGCTGCGCCTCCGGCACTGCCTACCAGGCCGCACAGATCGCGCGGGACAAGGCTCAGGACCAGATGCTGATGTCCATGCACCTGATCAACCTCGCACGCGCGATGATTGACCACAGCCACAGCCGCATGCCGAAAGACGAGGAAAGGAAGGAATAACAACAGCGTGAGGGCCCGGACTGCCTGGGTTCAGGCACGGGAAGAAAGAATTTTCGGAGAATTACCGAAAATTCATTTGACTTGAAAATGAGAACGATTATTATTGATCGCAACTGGTCGCGAGACTGGTTGGATAACCCGGAGCCCTTAGGTCGGACTCCAGATTATCTCCTCATCAGGCTAATCACGGTTTTTGACCCGGCTTTTTGCCGGGTCTTTTTTTTGGGCTCTTCAGGCTAATGAAGGCGATGTGTTGCTGAATGTGGCGATGATATCAAAGGACCATCCCTGTGGTAAGCCCATGGCTGGCCTTTGCTGAAATTAGCACTTGAGAATCAATCTCGTTAAGAATAAGCTCTCAACCGCATCATGGAAGATGCCCCCTACCTCCCTCCTCCGTTTCCACCGCAAGGAGCTGGAACCATGACCCGTCTGCTGCTGCCACTGGACCATCACGCCGAACCCGCCGACACCGCCGAACTCGCGCTGCTGCACCGCCTGAAAGCGCTGCCACGCCGGGTTCAGCAGGTATTCCTGCTCAGCCGCCTCGACCAATTGACCTACGCGGTCATCGCCAGGCGCCTGGACCTGTCCGACGCAAGCGTCGAGCGTCATATGAACCAGGTCCTGCAGGCCACCCTGCCCGCCCCTGCTCCGCTCGCCCGTGCTGCCGGCCAGTGGTATGTGCGGCTGCAAAGTCCGCTGATCACCCCCAGCGAGCGCATCGATTTCCGTCGCTGGCTGGACGCCGACCCGGAGCACCTGGCGGCCTTCCACGCCACCGAGCTGCGTTGGCGCAGCCTGCTGGCGCCGGCCCGTGCGCTGGGCGAAAACCTCTGGTACCGGCAGACCCGGGCCGCGTTTTCCCTGGGTGGCTGCACCGTCGCCATGGGTCTTGGCCTGGCCGCCGTGCTGGCCCTGGGTTTCTGGTACTGACCGGGTTGTGTAGAGTTGTTGCCCACAACAACTCTGCAAAGGACCCAGGCCAATGACCGCACTGAGCATCGACTGCGACTTCGACTCCGGCAACATCCTCGTTCGGGACACCAGCAATCCCGCCCAGGTGCGCCTGGCGATCCGCCCCGACAGCGCCAGCGCGCATTTCCAATGGTTCCACTTCAAGGCCAGCGGCCTGACGCTCGGCCAGACCCATGCCTTCACCCTGGAGAATGCCGGCGAGTCCTCCTACAACAAGGCATGGGACGGCTACCACGCCGTCGCCTCCTACGATCAGCGCAACTGGTTCCGTGTTCCGTCACGCTTCGATGGCCAGGCCCTGCATTTCAGCCTCGAAGCCCAGGAGCCGCAGGCCTGGTTCGCCTACTTCGAGCCGTACTTGCGGGCTCGCCACAATCAATTGATCGAGCGTGCCCGGCATCTGCCGGGTGTCAGCCTGCTGGCCACCGGGCGCAGTGTCGAAGGCCGCGATATTCCGTTGCTGCGTGTCGGTGACGGCGCCGCCGGCAAGCGCAAGGTTTGGATCATCGCCCAGCAGCATCCCGGCGAGCACATGGCCGAGTGGTTCATGGAAGGTGTGATCGACCGTGTCGCCGCCAACGATGCCGGCCTGCAGCAGCTACTGGCCGCTGCCGACCTGTACCTGATCCCCAACATGAACCCCGACGGCGCCTTCCACGGTCACCTGCGCACCAACGCCAAAGGCTTCGATCTCAATCGCGCCTGGCAGGATGCAAGCAGCGAACAGACCCCCGAGGTGCTGTTCGCCCAGCAACAGATGAAGCTGCATGGGGTCGACCTGTTCCTCGATGTTCATGGCGACGAAGAGATTCCCCACGTATTCACTGCCGCCTGCGAGGGCAATCCGGGCTACACCCCGCGTATCGCTGCGCTGGAGGAGCGTTTCCGCAAAACCCTGTGCGGGCTGACCCGGGACTTCCAGGATGTGCATGGTTATCCCCGCAGTGCGCCGGGCCAGGCCAACATGACCCTGGCCTGCAATGCCGTGGGCCAGGCCCATGACTGCCTGTCGCTGACCCTGGAAATGCCGTTCAAGGACCACGACGACGCACCGAACCCGGCCACCGGCTGGTCGGGCAAGCGTTCCAAGGAGCTTGCATCGGCGGTGCTGGATGCGGTCGGGCAGATGGTCCACGAATTGCGCTGAAGGCGCTGGCTAAGCTCTCGTAGAACAAAACACAACTCTTTGGCTTGCTGGGACCTTGTGTGGGGGTTCGGCGTTCCGATAAACCCGCTTCCACAGGGGCCGGGTACATCGCCGGATCCAGGGTGAGGCTGATGGCCCTATCGCTGGCAAGCCAGCTCCCACAGGGTTCTGGGGCAGCCCCTTGTGGGAGCTGGCTTGCCAGCGATTGCGGCAGTGAATTCACCATCGCAATCGCGGGTGCCCCCACAGGGTGAGCGTCGTGCTTGCAACTGCTAGAAAGCCACATCCAGGATCACGCTGTCCTGATACGCCCCCGCCGGCGGCGTGGCCTGGTCGGTGTAGACCCTGGCGTTGTAGTTGAACACCTGGCTGCCCGTGCCGGTGCCGTTGCCCGGGTTGATATCGGCATCGCTGCTGGAGCGACGCGCGCTGGTCAGCGAACCCCAGCGCACGCTACCGGCACTTTTGAAAATGTCGTAGGCCAGGTAATTGTTGGCCGGCGACTTCATGCGCCGGCGCCCGCCCGACACATACAGGCCGTCATTCAGGCCCACGGTATAGGCGCTGCCCTTGGTGCAGTTGAGGCTGACGCTCTGGCTCACCGTGGAAAACCCGCTCACCACCGGAGCGCTGCCGAAGTTGATTGCCGGGGTGGTGATCTGGCAATCGGCGGTGACGGTCAGGGTCACGGTCATGGTAGTACTGCCGGTCAGGGTCTGGCGCCCGACGCACAAACCGCCGACGCCGATGCCGTAGCAATAGTCCCAGTTCCAGAACACGGTGAAGGTTTCCGAGTAGTTGCCGGCGGCGACGTTGCTTCCGGTCAAGGTCCGCAGGTACACCGGGATGGTCGCCGGCACCACGTTGCCGAGGATCCCCAGCGCATCGAGGATGCCGTTGCGCGCGAAATCGAAGGGCTGGCCGCGGGTGATCGGGTAGGACGTGGTGTTGTCGGCATACAGGGTGTACTGGATCACGTCGCCGGTGGGCCCGACCAGGCCGGTGGTGCCTCCGGTCGGCGTGAAGGTGGCCTTGAAGAAGTCATCGCTGCGCAACAGCGTCACCAGCGAGCCACTGCAACGCAGGCCGGCATTGGTACTGGACGAGGATTGCACGGTGGACGCCACCGTAGTGGAGGCCACGCTGCCGAACGCCACGTTGCCGGCCTGCACCACCGAACACAGCGCCTGCACGGGCTCGGCAAGCAACAGCAGCACCAGCATCGGCAGCAGGCGTTTCATTTGCACACCAGCGGGCCGAGCAGCGGCACATCGTCCTGCCCGGCGTCGAGGCTGAAATGCACCAGGCAAGTGCCGCCGCTGGCGATCCGTACCTCCAGGGTATTGTTCTCGGCCAGCCCTTCCAGATAGACCAGTCCGTCCCAACCGACCACTGCGGCAGCGCCGGTCTGCTGATGGCGGACCTGGCTGCCCAACGGCAGGTCCTGGTGACTGGCATCGACCAGCTCGATGCTCGCCGCCCGGACCCGGTTCAACGGGAAATTCAGCAGATACCCGGCGCCACGGCGTACCGCTACGCGCTGCTCGACGTTTTCCGCGCGCACGTTGGCGGGCAGTTCCAGGGTGTCGATTTCGTACTTGCCGCGGTAGTAGGCGCTGCTCCACGGCACCAAAAGGTGCCCCTTGCTGTCGGTACGGCCGACATTCTGGTTCTCGTAGCGCACCGGCACATCGGCGAAGCCCTCGGTACTGACCACGACGAAGGCATCATCGATCCGGTTGGCGGCGAACACGCCGGCATCCATCCACACCAGCGAGCCGCTGGCATCGGCCCAGCGGGTCATGGCCTGGCTGCTGCCATAGGTGCCGGCCTGGAGCTGCACCGACTGCAAGCGCCAGGTCAGGTCGGCCTGGCGATAGGCCGACTGGTCGCCGCCGCTGGCGTAGCCGAGGTTGTAACCCAGGCCACCATCGCTGGGCACCGCGCGGCTGTAATTGACCCGCTGGACATTCTCGCCGCTCTGGTTGCGCTCGGTGCTCAGGCTGAGGGTGCCGTACAGGTCGAAAGGAATCACCAGTTGCGCCTGGGTCGCCCACTGCTCGCCACCAAGCTCGCGGTTGGCCGACAGGTACAGGCTGGTATTGCCCCACAGCGACTTGCTCCAGCTCAGGTTTACCAGGCGGGTACGCGAGTTGTCGCCGGCGCGTACGTCGAAATAGCCGGCGCCGAGGCTACCGTAGCGTTCCAGGTTGAGGCTGAGGGTAACCTGCTCGCTGCGCTGGCTCAGGCGGGCATAGGGGCTGTCCAGCAACGAGGCGTCGGCGTAGTCGCCATACCGCTCCAGGCGCTGGTAATTGAAGCCGATGCGCTGGCTGTTGTACTGATAGCCGAGGCTCAGTTGCTGGCCGCTGCGGCTATCGAAGGTGCTTTGGCTGACCGCGGCGTTGACTACCCCGAAGGTGCCCACCAGCAGATTGCCGCCGATCCCGCCAAGGGCCAGGGACTGCGCCGCCTCGCCGTGGGTTTCCAGGGTAAAACTGTCGCTGATGCCGTAGCGCAGGCTGGCCGAGGTCAGGCCCTTGCCGTAGGAGAAATCGCTGATCCCGTAATTGCGTCGCAAGGCACCGGCTGCCACCGAGAAATCGCTCATGCCTTTCTGCAGCAAGGTGCTGGTGACGTAGAACGGCAAGGTGGTGGACACCTGCCGCCCCTGAGCATCGGTGGTCACCACTACCGCATCGCCGGCACCGTTGATATAGGGCACGTTGGTCAGGGTGTACGGCCCGGGCTGCAGGTCGGCGCTGGCGCTCTTGTAGCCGTTGATGAACAGGTCCACCGACGACGGCACCGCCGCCTCGCCGGCGAAGGCCGGCAGCGGATAGGTGACCAGGTCCGGGCGTACCGAGAAGTCACGCGATAGCAGTACCCCGCCCAGGCGCACCGAGCTGGTCCAGGGCAGCGCGCCGCTGATCACGTCGCCCGCCTCGAAGGTCAGCAGGCGCTCCTCGTCGGTGTAGCGAAAGGTCGTGTCGTAGCGCAGGAAGCCACGCTGGTTGTCGGCGTAGTTGCGCCCGCTGATCTGCTGGCGCCATTGGCCCGTGGTGGAGAACGTCCCCCAGGCGTCGAACACCCGCAGCTCGTTCCACACCGACAGGCTGCTGCCGATATCGTCGGTGTCGTTGAGGTAGGCATCGTAGTTGAGCAAGGCGCCAAAGCTGCTGTTGGCCTCGCCGCCGGGGCCCAGGGAGCGGTTGCCGATGCGCTGGCCAGGCAGCCAGGCCGGCGGGACCTGGAGCATCAGGCGCTGGGCCTGGCTGTCGTAGTCGCTGTGCAGGCCGGCGACGCTATCGAGCGCGACCTCTGCCGGCACCGGCACGGGGAAGTCGATGCCCACGGCACGCAGGTCGCTGGCCGCCACGTAGAAGCGCCCGGAACGCTGGTGCACGACCACCACGTTACCGCTGTTCATCTGGTTGACCACCAGTTCCAGATACAGCTCGGCATCGCTGATCGCCTCCTCCGCGGAGGGCGGCGGCGGCAGCTCGCCGGCCCACGACGTGGCACCGAGGCACCACGCCAGGCCACCCGCCAGCAACAGCGGGCAGGAACCCGTGGTAAATCCCTTCACGCACCTTTCCCCGCCATTGTCGGGTGCTCCCTGGCCCGAGGTTCATCCTTTGTTCACCCGGCTCACTGGCCCTGGGCTATGGTTTGCGCCGCGTCACCGCCATTGATCCGTCCCTTGAGCGCGGTAGACGCCGAGGCCTGCAGTGGCGCCGGCCAGCGCATGGTCGCGCCCGGCAGCACATAGCCGAGCAGCCCTTCCACCAGCGGCCGGCTCTGCCCGCCCTGCTGCATCACCACATCTGTCAGGCGCGCATGAACCGGACCGGTGTTGCGGATCTCCACCCAGGAGCGCCCCTGCGCCGATACCTGGCGCCAGCTCAGTTGCGGCTTGCCGACCCCGGCGTCGCTGCGCTGCCCGCTGGGGTCGGCCTTGCCCCACAGACCCTGGCCGTAGACGAACAGCGGTACCGAATAGCGCATCTGGAAGCGGATCGCGGCCTGGGGCTTGTCGGCGTTGTCGGGCGGCAAGGCCGGAGGAATTTCATCGATGATGATGCGGTAAGCCTGCTCCTGGGCCACCGGCGAGGTACCGGTGCGGGTCAGGCGGATGAGCTGCTTCTGCCCCGGCGCGATCTTCGCCAGCGGCGGGCTGCCGATGATGTCGCGCTGGTTCTGGTATTGATCGTCGAACCCGCCCTGGCGCCAGGCGAAGATCCGCACCTGCAGGTTGGCTTCCTCGTTGCCGCGGTTTTCCAGCCACAACGCGCCGGCCTTCTGTTCGGCCTCGATCACCGGGTCGATCGGCCAGATCAGCACCGATGTCGCCGCCGACGTCGCTCCGGCCCACAGCAGCAATGCCCCCAATGCCAGCCTCGCCCTCTCCCTGAACATCCCGCTCTCCTTCGTGGTGGTCGTGCAATACCGGCGTGTACGCCGTCAAAAGGTCAAGGTCACCTGCAGCACATCGCTATAGCTGCCCGCGGGCAGCGCTCCGGTCAGTTGCGCCCGGGCATACACGGGCAGCTTGATGGCCGTCGGATCGGCGTAGCTGACAGTGACGGTCTGGTCGATGCCCAGCACCTGGCTGAAGGCGGCGTCGCTATACAACTGGTAGGCCACCAGGTTGCTGCCGGTGCTGCGCTTGAGGTTGCGCACCCCGTTGTTGTTCTGCCCCCCGCCGATCTTCATGCTCAGCGTCACGCCAGGCGTGCATTGCAGGGTCACGGTGGTACCACCGAGCTGGGTAGTCACGGCGGCGGTGGACAATGCCGAATAGCTGCCGAACGCCAGGTTGCCGTAGTTGGTCACCCCGCCAACCACCAGGCACCCGGCCTGGACAGTCGCATTGACCAGGAAGGTGCTGCTGGTGGCCGCATCCAGGGGTATCGGCGCTGCCGCCGCGAGCACCGCCAGGGCCAGCGCCAGGCGCCCGTGCATAGTTCAGAAACTCAGCTCGACCGCCACGGTGTCGGTATAGGTGCCCGGGGGCAGCCCGGCCTTGCCCACGGCCTTGCCGTACAGGTTGACGGTCTGCGGCGTACCGCTGCTGGTGGGCAGGGTAATGGTGCCGTTGATCGGTATCACGGTGGTCAGCCCGGAGTCGGAATAGAAGTCATAGGGCACCGAATTGCCCGAGCCGTCGGCCAGTGCGCGGGTACCGCCGGTGGATGCGCCGTCATGGGCGCCCGCGCCGATCTTGATCACCGGGATCGCGCCATTGGAGCAGAGAATGCTCATCGCCCCGCCACCACCCGCCAGCACCTGGGCGCCCGCCGTGGTGAACAACGCCGTCTGGGTGCCGAAGTTCAGGGCACCGAAATTGACCCCGGTGGTGGCCGTGGAGCCGTTCACCTGGCAACTGGAGATCAGCACCAGCGAGGCGTTTATCTGCCCGGTGACCGTGGCCGCCTGGACCTGGGAAGCCAGCAACAGCCCGATGCCGGCAAAAACGAAGCGATTCAGTTGCGGTTTCATGGTTCACTCCTTGATGGCTGTTACCAGTCCAGCGTCACCGTCAGGGTGTCGCGATAAACGCCCGCAGGCAGGGCCTTGGGGTTGGCTACGACCACGCCGTAGATAGGGATGGGAATCTGTTGCGCGCTGCTCACGGTGAAGTTGAGCTGCTGGCCTATCCCGTAGTTGCTGCGTCCGCCTGGGTCGGTGGAGAGCTGGTAGGGAATCAGCACGCCGCCGTTGCTTAGCCGGCGCGTGGCGCCGTCGGGGTTGGCGCCGCCATTGATGGTCACGGTGAAGGCGCGGACCTGAGGGTTGCAACTGATCTGCAGGTTGCCATTGCCGCCAGGTTCATCGATGGCCGCGCGCAGGGTCTGGTTCCACAGCGGGCCCTGCTGGCCGAAATCGAGCACGCCGCCCGCCGCGCTGGCCGGCGCGGTACTGGCCGGATCGCTGCTGATCTGGCAGGCCGAGGTAAGCACCAGGCGCGCCTCGATATGTCCGCTGATCGCGCCATGGGCTGCCGGGCTGAGCAACAGCGGCCCCAGGCCCAGCAGGAGAATGCGTGATGCATGCATGCTGCTCGCTCCATAAGCAGTGCGGTTCATGACCCTCACCAGGTGACGGTCACCTTCAACAAGTCCGAATAGCGCCCCGTCCGTGGAAGCTCGGTTTGTGTGTCGATACGTGCGTACAAGGGAAGTTCCACCGTTCCGCTGTCCGGTACCCGGCCATGCTGGGCAATATTCACCGACAGCGGCACACGCCAGGCCGGATCCTGATACAGGCGGTAGGGTATGGGCCGGGCCTTGGGATCGGCGGATACCAGGTAGCGCACCTCGCCGGTGCCGCCATGCAGGCCGCCATCGACCCGCACCTGATAGGCAGTGTCCGGATTGCACTCCAGCCGAGGCGGGCGCTGGACCAGCAACTGGCTGCCCAACGGCCCGGAGGGATCGTCCAGCCGTGGACTCTGGCCGAAATCCAGCACGCCCAAGGCCTGTGCGGAAGCCGACCGTGGCTCGTGGATGAGCAGGCAGCCCCGCTGTACGTCGATGCGAACCTCGACGAGGAAATCCGTGGCGGCAACGCTTTGGGCCGCGTACAACCCCAACAACGCCACCAGTGACCTTCCCTTCACCGTTCCTCCCTGTCCTTGCAGGAATTGACCTGGGGTTCAGGGTAGCAGTCGAGGAAAATGCTGCCAGCCGAACAAGAAATGTACAGCTCATGCATAAGAAATATCCGACGAATACGGGCGCCCGCGACTGGCAGCACTTTTCACTATCTGGTTAATATTGCCGCCGTTCGTCACCTGCCATTGTTCGAGGAACATCTCTTGCCCGCCTGGATCCGCTCGCCCCTGCGCGCCTTGCGCCAACGCCTGGCCGCCGCCCCTGCCGCCGAGCCTGGCAAAGCCCGCGAGATCCAGCGGTTTTTCGCCGACAAGGCGCAGCAGCAAGGCTACAGCCTGAGCCAGGGCCAGCAGCAGGTGATTGCAGCCATGGCCGAGCAGGCCGCACGTCTGCCAACCGGGAGGGCCCGCAGCCTGTACCTGCACGGCCAGGTCGGGCGCGGCAAAAGCTGGCTGCTGGACGGTTTCTTCACCGCGCTGGGCGATGTTCCCAAGCGGCGCCTGCACTTCCATGACTTCTTTGCCCGGCTGCACCAGGGCATGTTCGAGCACCGCCGCCAGGACGATGCCCTGGCGGTCACCCTCGACGCGTTGCTCGGCGACTGCCGCGTGCTGTGCTTCGATGAGTTCCATGTGCACGATATCGGCGATGCCATGCTGCTCACGCGGCTGTACCAGGCCCTGTTCGAGCGCGGCATCTTCGTTCTGGTGACGTCCAACTATCCGCCCAAGGGGCTCTTGCCCAACCCGCTGTATCACCAGCGTTTCGAACCGGTCATCCGGCTGATCGAAGCGCGTATGGACGTGCTTGAGGTCGGTGGCGAACAGGACTACCGCGCCCTGCCCGACGCCGGGCGCCAGCAGCGCTTTACCCAGGGATACTACGTCTGGCCCGGGACTGCCGGGCAATTGCAGCGACTGGGCTTCGGTAGCGCGACCCACGAGCAAGTGCTCCAGGTGAACAAGCGCCAATTGCGCGCCCGGGTGCGTGACGAGCGCAGCGTGGTCTTCGATTTCGCCAGCATCTGCGAACAGGCGACTGCGGTAATCGACTACCTGGAACTGATCCAGCGTTACGAGCACTGGACCATCGAAGGCCTGCCGGACCTGCAGGAATGCACCATCGCCGCCCAGCAGCGCTTCATCAACCTGATCGATGTGCTGTATGACCGTGACAAGCCGCTGCTGCTGATCGGCGAGCAGCCGCTGGCGCAGAGCCTGGGCGGCAGCGTGGCCGACCTGGCGAGGACGCGGAGCCGGCTGGGGCAGTTGCAGCAGGTCGGGCCGGAATGATGTGGTGGGGCTGATCGCTGCGAGGTGCCCGTCTGAGAACCCCTTTATGGCCACCTGGCGTATGCCGGGTGGCCATAACGAGGTTCTCAGGCACTACGCGCCAACCCCGCCAATACCTCCTCGATCTCCACCAACACCGCAGGATCATCCAGGGTGGACGGCGCCACATAAGGCTGCTGGTCGGCGATCTTGCGCAGCACCGCGCGCAGGATCTTTCCGGAACGGGTCTTGGGCAGCCGCTTGACTACCCGCACCTGGTTGAAACAGGCCAGTGCACCGATCTGCTCGCGTACCGTGGCCACCAGCTCGGCCTGCAACTGCGCCTCCCCGCTGTCCACGCCATCCTTGAGCACCAGCAGCGCCAACGGCACCTGGCCCTTGATTTCGTCGCGCACGCCCACCACCGCGCATTCCGCCACCGCCGGGTGACGGGCGACCAGGTCTTCCATCTCGCCGGTGGACAGGCGATGCCCGGAAACGTTAATCACGTCGTCGGTACGGCCCATGATATAGACGAAGCCGTCTTCATCCAGATAGCCGCCGTCGCCGGTGTGGTAATAGCCGGGATAGGTCTGCAGGTACGACTCCAGGTAGCGCTGATGATCGCCCCACAGGGTCTGGCTGCACCCGGGCGGCAATGGCAGGGCGATGACGATGGCGCCCTGTTGGTTGGCACCGAGTACCTGGCCATCTTCATCCAGCACCCGCACGTGGTAACCCGGCACCGCCCGGTTGCTTGACCCCGCGCGCCCGCCGCTGCCATGCAGGCCCAGGCAGGGTGCAGTCACCGGCCAACCGGTCTCGGTCTGCCACCAGTGATCGTGCACGGCCTTGCCGCTGATGCTTTCCAGCCATTGATGGGTACTGGAGTCGAGGCGCTCGCCGGCCAGGAACAACTGGCGCAGCGAGCTGAGGTCGTAACGGCGCAGCAGCAGGCCCTGCGGGTCTTCCTTGCGGATCGCACGCATGGCCGTCGGTGCGCAGAACAGGCCGTTGACCCGGTACTGCTCGACCACCCGCCAATAGGCCCCGGCATCCGGGGTACGGATCGGCTTGCCCTCGTAGAACACCGTGGTGCAGCCGTTCATCAACGGGCCATAGACGATCAGCGAATGCCCGACCACCCAGCCGACATCGGAAATTCCCCACCATACGTCGCCGGCCTGCATGCCGTAGATGTGCTTCATGGCAAAGCGCAAGGCCACGGCATTGCCGCCGTTCTCGCGCACGATGCCCTTGGGTTTGCCGGTGGTTCCGGAGGTGTACATGATGTATAGCGGATCGGTCGCGAGCAGTTCCACCGGCGGCACCGGGGTAGCGTGTTGCAGGGCGGCCTGCCAGTCCAGGTCACGGCCTTCGACCAGCGTGGCGCGGGCCTGCGCTCGTTGCAGCACCAGGACCTTGCGCGGCTGGTGCGCGGATTGCTCCAGGGCCCGGTCGACCAGCGGTTTGTACTCGATGACGCGGTCGAACTCCAGGCCGCAGGACGCGGTGAGCAGCAGGGTCGGCCGCGCATCGTCGATGCGCAGCGCCAGCTCGTGGGGAGCGAAGCCGCCGAACACCACCGAATGCACCGCGCCGATCCGCGCACAGGCGAGCATGGCCATCGCCGCCTCGGGCACCATGGGCATGTAGATGACCACCCCGTCGCCCTGTGCCACACCGAGCTCGCGCAGCAGTCCGGCAAGGCGCGCCACCTGGTCGCGCAACTGGTTGAAGGTGAAGGTCTGCTGGCTGCCGGTGACCGGCGAATCGTAGATCAGGGCCAGTTGCTCGCCGCGGCCGTCCTCGATCTGCTGGTCAAGGGCCAGGTGGCAACTGTTCAGCCGGCCGTCGGCGAACCATTGGTGGGTGCCGTCGGGGTTGTCGCGCAGGATCTCCGTAGGCTTGCGCAACCAGGCCAGGCTTTGGGCCTGCTCGGCCCAGAACTCGGCGGGCGCGGCGATGGAGCGGTCATAGCACTGCTGATAACTCATCGATGAATAACCCTGTGTTTGTTGTTATTAAAGGGCGAATCTCGAGTATGGCCTGCTCGCGCCAGCCTGCTATCGAACTTAAGTCGCATGGGGGACGGGCTTTGCCCTTATCATGACGGCCTTTTCTTCCACGGCAGCACCCATGCATTCTCTCGACGATCTCAAATCCGGCCGCCTGGCAGGCAGCGTGCGCCTCGACCTGGCCTGCGGCCTTGAGCAGTTCCCGCAGGAAATCTTCAACCTTGCCGACAGCCTCGAAGTCCTCAACCTCACCGGCAACCGCCTGACCAGCCTGCCCGACGACCTGGGTCGACTGCACAAGCTGAAAGTGCTGTTTTGTTCGGAGAATCGCTTAAGCGAACTGCCGCAGGGGATCGGTGGTTGCGCGCAGTTGCAGGTTGTTGGCGTCAAGAGCAACCGCATCGAAGAACTGCCCTAGGCCCTTGGCGACTGCCCCGGGTTGCAAAAGCTGATGCTCTCCGGCAACCGTCTGCGCCACCTGCCGGACAGCCTGCAACGCTGCACAGGCAACTGGCGTCCCTGCATCGTCCATAGGAGCCCCCAAAACAAAGGGACCGCATGCGGTCCCTTTTTCACGGCTGGTGGTGTCAGCCCGCAAGGCCGACATAGACGTTCTGCACGTCGTCGTGCCCGTCGATGGCATCGAGGAAGGCTTCCACTTCCGCCAGCGCCTCGGCGCTCAGGCTGGCGGCACTGACCGGGTTCTTCGGGGTGTAGCCGATCTTCGCCGAGATCACGGTGAACCCCTGGGCCGGCAGGGCTTTCTGCACGCTGTCCAGGTCGGTGGTTTCGGTGATGAACAGGGTCGCGCCCTCTTCGGCAGGCTCGAAGTCCTGGGCACCGGCCTCGATGGCGGCCAGTTCCGGATCGGCATCGGCGCTGTCCGGCGTTGCCTCGATCAGGCCGACATGGTTGAAGTCCCACGACACCGAACCCTCGGCGCCCAGCTGGCCCTTGCGGAACAGCACGCGGACTTCGGCGACGGTGCGGTTGACGTTATCGGTCAGGCACTCGACGATCAGCGGCACCTGGTGCGGGGCGAAACCTTCGTATTTCACCGCGTGGTACTGCACCTGCTCACCCAGCAGGCCGGCGCCTTTCTTGATGGCACGTTCGAGGGTCTCGCGGGTCATGGAAGCCTTCTTGGCCTGCTCGACCACCAGACGCAAGCGTGCGTTCATGTCCGGGTCGGCACCGCTGCGCGCGGCGATCTGAATTTCCTTGGCCAGCTTGCCCATGATCTTGCCCTTGGCATTGGCAGCTGCTTCTTTATGCTTGGCTTTCCACTGTGCGCCCATTTCGACTCTCTTTGTTCCAGGTGCTTGTTCCAGGTGCCGGTTGAGGAAGCGACCGGCAAAGTGGCGAGCAGTTTATACGCGCCGTGTCGGGCAATCGACAAAAAAGTCAAAACCGCCTGCGTTGCAGAGGGCAGTTTTCTTCAATACCGGCGCAGGTGCACGCCGATAGAGTCCAGGCCTCGTTCCCTGCAAGAGAAACATCCATGAGCCTGACTCTCTCCATGGCAGCCTTCGCGCTGGCCGCTTCCATCTCCCCCGGCCCGGTCAACCTTGTCGCTCTGGCCGCCGGCGCACGCCACGGCTTGCGCCCGGCGCTGCGGCATGTCACCGGTGCCACCTTGGGCTTCTGCCTGCTGCTGATGCTGGTGGGCCTGGGACTGCATGCAGTGATGCTGCGCTGGCCCGGCCTGACCGACGCGCTGCGCTGGGCCGGAATCCTGTTTCTGCTGTACATGGCCTGGAAACTGGCAGCCGACGACGGCCGGCTCGGCAATGGCGAGCCGCAACGCGCCCCCGGTTTTTTCTACGGAGCGCTGATGCAATGGCTCAACCCCAAGGCCTGGCTGGCCTGCGTCGCCGGGGTCGGCGCCTTCGTCGGCGAAGGCGAGACCGCCCTGCTCTGGCGCTTCACCTTGATCTACCTGGTGATCTGCTACCTGTCGGTGGGCTGCTGGGCCTGGGCCGGCACGGTGATCCGCCGCCATCTCGAAGAACCACGGCGCATGCGCCTGTTCAACCGTTCGCTGGCAGCGCTGCTGGCTGCCAGTGCCGGCTACCTGCTAGTGGGCTGAACGATAGTGCCCCGGGGTCGCCGCCAGATGCTGCTTGAAGGCACGCTGCAGATGGGCCTGGTCGGCGAACCCGGCCTCATGGGCAACCTCGGCGATCAGCCGCCCCTGGCGCAACTGCGCGCGGGCATAGCGCACCCGCTGGTCGAGCAGGTAGCCATGGGGCGTCAGGCCAAAATGCTGCTTGAAGGCGCGGGTCAGGTAGGACGTCGATAAACCCGCCGCCTCGCCGATGTCTTCCAGCTTCAGCGGCTCGGTACAGTGCTGGCGAATGTAGTCCGCGGCCCGCTGCACCCGCTCATTGCCCTGCGCCGTCGCGCTCGGCGCGGCCTGGATCTGCTCGCGCAACTGCCCGAAGAAACGTTCGGCGGCGAGGCGCTTGTCGTCGCTGGCTGCGAGGCTGTCGGTCAAGCGCTCGTACAGTGCCAGCAGCGAGCGATACAACTGCGGCGCGGTGCTCAGGGTCTGCCCCAGGGGCTCGAAGCCCTGCCCGCGCAGCCAGGGCATATCGACATAAAGCATCAGGTACGACCAGGGCTGGTCGGCGATCGGGTTGCAGGCGTGCACCACTCCGGGGTTCATCATCACTACCGTCCCCGCCTCCACCTCGTGCCAGCGCTGCCCGTCGAAATAGGTGCTGCGCCCGGCGGTGATCGCACCGATCGAGAAGCCTTCATGGGAGTGTCGCGAATAGCAGACCTTGCGCCCGTCGGCGACACCACGGGCCTCGATGAACGGCAACGCCGGATCGCGCCAGAAAGTCGAACCATTGCTCATCGAAAGTCTCCCGGAGTCGTACGAAAACGACGACGAGCCTAGCACCCGGCAGGGTCCGGTGCCAGGCGTTCTTCACCGCTCAAACCTTGATCGATCAGGGGCCTGAGCAAGGCCATGAGGTCCCGGTACAGCGCGCTTGCGGGGTGATCCCGGCCGCGATCGAACAGCGCCAGCAACTGGTCGCCCACGCTACCCTCGGCCAGCGGCTCGTAGCGCGCTGCCATGTACAGGGTTTCGAACAGCGAGTGATAGCCGTTGCGCAGCCAGAACGCGCTGTTGGCCAATTGGAAGCGCCAGTACTCAGGCAGCGACGGCAGGCCGTCGAACAGTTGCGGCAAATCGCGACACAGCGCCTCGGTGGCGGCACTGATGCCGCCGATGAACGGGGTGTCCAGCTCGTCCATGTAACGCGTGGCGGGATGCAACGGGTCGGGTACCCACTGGTGGGCGCTGCGGTATTTGTCTTCGGCTATCAACCAGCGATTGTCCCCGGCCAGCAGGCGCTCCGGCCGGGCATTGAGGATCAGCCAAGGGTCGGGGCGCGCCAGGGCGTTGCCGGCATCCAGCCCGTGCGGATTGACCTGGGCATGCCCGCCGCCAAGCTGCCCGGCCCGCAGGCGCAGCACCTGGAACAGCAACTGTCGACGCAGGTCGCGACTCTCTGCAACGGCTTGCTGGTCCTCGCCGAGCAGCCACTTGAGCAAACGCAGGTTCCGCGCCCGATGGGGCATGGGCTCCAGTGCCAAGCCCGGCAAACGCGTTGCCTGGGCCAGGGTGGCCTGGACATAGGGGTCGTCCAGCAGCTTTTGCAGGCCACCGCGCTTGAGCATCCGCCCGGCGATGGCCGCAAGCGAGGCATCCAGCGCCGGCCAGCACCAGATCCGGTCGGCCAGGGCGCGCTCCCGGAGCATTTTGCCCAGGGCATTGCCCTGGCCGTCGCGCAGGCTTGCCCGCGGCGCTTCCGGCACCGCCAGCAACGCCCCGGGCGTCAGATGATTGCGCTCCAGCAAGCGTTGCCACTGGGCCATGAACGCCGCTCGCTCGCGCGGGCTGTTGAGCCAGGGACAAGCGCCCTCGCCCTGCTCGCGCAAGCTGTGCAAACGCTCGAAGAACGCCGAGTTATGCGCCCAGGCGCGCTGCACCTCGGCGCCGCACAGATGACGGCTGCCCTGCCGGTCCACCACGGCGAAGGGGGTCACCGCCAGGTAGTCGCGGCCATGAGGCAGTTCCAGCAGATACAGGTGCTCGCCAAAACCCACGGAGCGCTCCAGCTCACGGATGCCGACGAAGCGACCGTCGCGGTCAGGGTCGTAATGGCTGGCGGCGTAGCTGTCCACGGCGATGGTCTGGAAGCTGGCGATATCGGCGTAGCGGTTGAGCAGATCCTCCAGGCGCCGCGGCAGATCCACCTCGCGCACCTTGCCCTGCGCGCCCGGCTCGTCGAACGCCTCGATGCCGATCTGGTTGCACTCCTTGCGATCGACGTTGATTACCCGAAGCCGCGAGCCATCGTCCATCACCCGTACCAGGAAACCGCTGCGCAGCGTGTGTTCGGAGACCAGCCAATGGCCGAGGAACGTCTCCACGAAGGCAGTGCGCACCAGCACCGAGCGGATCGGCGCAAAGGTCGGCGAACGTCCCGGCTCGTGCTTGAGGCGATAGTGTTGCTGCCAGGCCAGGGAGCGCGCCGCCGTACCGAAGGAGAAATTCATCAGGCTGCGGGTTGCAGTCACCAGGCGGCCGTGCTCCAGGTGCAGGTCCTTGTAGCGTCCCTCGAAATCGGCATCGACCAGCGCCACGTTCATCCGCACGTACCCAGGCCGCTCCTCCATCAGCAGCAGCGACAGGTTCACCGGCAAGCCGTCGGAGGCCGTGGGCACCTCGGCCAGGTCCACCGGCTTGCCGTCGAGCAGCGCGCGGTAGCGTTCGGCGAGCGCCTTCCAGCCCTGTTGCCGGGCGAAGGGCGTGACCCGACGGGCATCGCCTTCGCTGTCGATCTTGCGTTGCAGCAGGTCGATCATCCGTTGCAGGCGCTGCAGCAGCCCCGCACATGGGTTGCGCAGTCCGTCACCGGCGCGGATCAGCCGCAACCCCTTGCGCCAGGCGCCTTCGAAGCCGTGCATGGCGGCCTGCTGGCGACTATAGAGCGAGATATCCCGGTCCAGCGCCTGGCGGTACGGGCTATGGCTGTCGAGCGCCTCGCGGTGGCGGCGCAGCATGGCCAGGTGTTCGTCGATGCCCTGCGGGTTGTTGTCCATGCTTAAGTGCTGCGCGGCCAGCACGTTGAGGGTGGTGTGCTGGATCTCCAGCAGGCGGGCGTCGGTCTCGGCCAGGTAATCCGCACGTTCGCCAGGAGTGAGGTGGAACCAGGGGCTGCGCTTCGGCGCGGCGGCGATGCGCTGGTCGATCAGGGTGTTGAGCAGGCGGGAATAGTCCCGCGAGGGCTGGATCATGGCGGTCGTCCTTGAAGGCCAGGAAAAGCCGCGATGCTAGCGGCACCCCGGACACAAGGGCGCCGGCAAAACCTACCCTGCGTCGTGCACCACTACCAGCAGCTGCGCCGGCTGCTCGCCTAGGGAGCGCAGGCGATGCGGGGTCTGGGCGTTGAAGTAAAGGGCATCGCCACGTTCGAGAATGACCCGCTCGTTCATGAAATCCACTTCGACCCGGCCCTCGTGGACGAAAAGGAATTCCTCGCCCAGATGCTCCTTGAAGGTGGAGTCGCTGAAGTCCATCGGCGGGCTGATCAGGAACGGCAACAGGCTGCGCTGGCCGATCTGGTTGGCCAGCACCGCGTAGCCCGGCCCCTCGCCACTGCCGGCCAGCGGCTGACGCTCGCCGCTGCGCACCAGGCTGTAACGCGCCTGGTTCGGTGCGTCTTCGGCGAACAGTTCCTCGACATTGACGTTCAATGCCCGCGCCAGCTTCAGCGCAGCGGCGATGGACGGCGTATTCAGACCACGCTCGACCTTGGACAGGTAGCTTTTGGTCATGCCGGCTTTGTCGGCCAATACCTCAAGGGTGATGCCGAGTTTTTTTCTCAATAATTTCAAACGGATAGACATGCGCTGCAGTTGATTCCGGTCAGTGATGCAACTTTTCACTTGCTTATGACACTTTGTGTCATATAGCCTTGTTTGTGTCACAACGCAAACCGCCCCCGCTCGTTTTCCAGGCAATCGGGGGCGGGCTCCACTTACTTCACCGAGGACCACTCGATGACCGACACAATGACACTGCCCAAGGACCAACTGGTCCGCCAGGCGCTTGCGCGGATGCAAGGTTCGCTTGCGGATAATACGTGGACTGTACGGGAAAAGCTGGCCCTGACCTGCCGCATTCTCTTCGACCGCGGCCATGATTCCGGCCTGGCCGGGCAGATCAGCGCCCGCGGCCCGCAGCCAGGCACCTTCTACACCCAGCAACTGGGGCTGGGCTTCGACGAGATCTGCGCCAGCAACCTACTGCTGGTCAACGAAGACCTCGAGGTGCTCGAAGGCAGCGGCATGGCCAATCCGGCCAACCGTTTCCACAGTTGGCTGTACCGCGCCCGCCCGGACGTCAACTGCATCATCCACACCCACCCGACCCACGTCGCGGCCCTGTCGATGCTGGAAGTGCCGTTGCAGGTGTCGCACATGGATGTCTGCCCACTGTATGACGATTGCGCATTCCTGCAAGCCTGGCCGGGTGTGCCGGTGGGCAACGAGGAAGGCGAGATCATCGCTGCGGCGCTGGGCGACAAGCGTGCCATCCTGCTTTCCCATCATGGCCAGTTGTCCACCGGTACCGATATCGAGCAGGCCTGCGTCACCGCCAACCTGATCGAGCGCGCGGCGCAACTGCAACTGCTGGCAATGGCCGCAGGTGCCGTCAAACCCATCGATCCGGCCCTGGGCCGCGAAGCCCACGACTGGATCGACCGGCCCAAGCGCCACGGTGCCGCCTTCAACTATTTCGCCCGGCAAAGCCTGCGCAAGCACGCTGACTGCCTGAACTGACCTTTGCTGGAGCACAGACCATGAGCAATCCTTTCCACGGCATCATCGGCTACACCGTCACCCCCTTCAGCGGCACCGATGGCGAACGTCTCGATCTCGCCGCCCTGGGCCAGTCCATCGAACGCCTGATCGAGGGCGGCGTGCAGGTCATCGCGCCGC
Organism: Pseudomonas sp. GD04058; assembly: GCF_029836855.1. Classification (NCBI taxonomy): domain Bacteria; kingdom Pseudomonadati; phylum Pseudomonadota; class Gammaproteobacteria; order Pseudomonadales; family Pseudomonadaceae; genus Pseudomonas; species Pseudomonas sp. GD04058. The sequence goes on along the minus strand of NZ_JAOECN010000010.1, from coordinate 11,406 downwards.
TGGGCAGCACCGGTGAAGGCGCCTACCTGAGCGATCGCGAATGGAGCCAGGTGGCCGAGTTCAGCCTGGCGCACATCGCCCGGCGCGTGCCGACCATCGTCAGCGTGTCGGACCTGACCACCGCCAACGCCATCCGCCGTGCGCGCTTCGCCGAAGAACAGGGGGCCGATGCGGTGATGGTGCTGCCAGCGGCCTACTGGAAGCTCAGCGAGGCGGAAATCCTCCGGCATTACCAGCGCATCGGCGACAGCATCGGCATCCCGATCATGCTCTACAACAACCCGGCCACCAGTGGTACCGACATGTCGGTGCAGTTGATCCTGCGCATCGTCGAGGCGGTGGAAAACGTGACCATGGTCAAGGAGAGCACTGGCGATATCCAGCGCATGCATGCCCTGCAGCAACTGGGCGAAGGCCAGGTACCCTTCTACAACGGCTGCAACCCGCTGGCCCTGGAAGCCTTCGTCGCCGGAGCGACGGGCTGGTGCACGGCCGCCGCCAACCTGATTCCGCAGCTCAACCAGCAGCTCTATCGCGCGGTGACGGGCAATGACCTGGAGCGCGCGCGGGAGCTGTTCTACCGGCAGTTGCCGTTGCTCGAATTCATTCTCAAGGGCGGCCTGCCGGCGACGGTGAAGGCCGGGTTGAAGCTGACCGGCATCGATTGCGGCGTGCCGAGGGCGCCGGTGTTCCCGCTGGATGAGGTCGGGCAGGAGCAGTTGAAAGGGTTGATCGCTCGACTCGGCTGACACCCAGGTTCATGAAACAACGCTGGCTCCCACAGGGATAGGCAGCACCGCGGACCCTGTGGGAGCTGGCTTGCCAGCGATTGGCCCGCCCAGACAACATCGTTGCCTGTGCCGGCCTCATCGCCGGCAACGCCGGCTCCCACAGGAATGGGCCAGCTTTCCAGCAATTCGTGACTCTCGGGCAAAGATCTTGTGCCCCGCCAGCCATTTTTCCCATGAGTCAGGCTCGGGATACTACCCTCATTCCCACCCCAAACGATGAGGACATCCCATGACTCTTCCCCTGTTCGGCCTCGGCACCTTCCGCCTCAAGGGCCAGGTGGTCATCGACTCGGTGAGCCAGGCCCTGGAGCTGGGCTACCGGGCCATCGATACCGCGCAGATCTACGGCAACGAAGCCGAGGTCGGCCAGGCGATCGCCGCCAGCAGCGTGCCCCGCGAGCAGTTGTACCTGACCAGCAAGATATGGACCGAGAACCTCGGCGCCGATCGCCTGATCCCCAGCCTGAAGGAAAGCCTGCACAAGCTGCGCACCGATCATCTGGACCTGACCCTGATCCACTGGCCCTCGCCGAACGGCGCCGTTGCGGTGGACGAATTCATGGGTGCATTGATGCAGGCCAGGACCGAGGGCCTGACCAGGGAAATCGGTGTGTCCAACTTCACCATCGACTTGCTGCGCCAGGCCATCGAGGTGACCGGGCCGGGCCAGATCGCCACCAACCAGATCGAACTGCACCCGTACCTGCAGAACCGTCGGCTGGTGCAGTTCATGGCTGCGCAAGGCATCGCCGTAACCTCCTACATGACCCTCGGTTATGGCAAGGTCCTGCAGGATCCGGTGATCCAGGCAATCGCCACGCAGCACAACGCCACCCAGGCGCAGGTTACCCTCGCCTGGGCCATGCAACTGGGCTACGCGGTGATCCCCTCTTCGACCAAACGCGACAACCTGGCCGGTAACCTGAAGGCGGTAGACCTGCGCCTGAGCGACGCGGACATGGCCCGCATCGCAGCGCTGGACAGCGGCCAGCGGATTACCGACCCGGTGGGGCTGGCACCGCAATGGGACTGAGTCAGCCCTGTTCGGTGCAGCTATCGGACAGCATCCGGTAACCCAGCTTCTGCACCTGGCCGCTGGAGTCGAGGTAGGTCATCACGGCGTTGACCACCTTGCACTGCGGGTCTTGCGCTGGTTTCTGGATGTTCAGCACCTTGGCGACATCCAGGTGCATGCCATAGTGGTATTGCACGACACCCTGCTGGGAAGCCAGGGCAGTGATGGGCAGGAGCAGGACAATAGGCACGAGCAAACGCAATTTCATGGCGGATCTCCTTCGTAAAAGGTACGCACCGAGCTGCGGTTACATCACCTTTGAGTGTGGATCCGCCTTGCCGACTCCGTAATCCGGGGGGATCAACGGCCATGCGATCGGTTAATCTGACGAGCTGCACCCCGCCTCGGAATCCTGCCTTCATGGAACTGCACATCACCCTGCACGGCCGCAAGGAGCTGGCCGACCAGCTTTACCGGCAATTGCGCGACGGCATCGACAGCGGCCGCCTCGCCGCCGGTACCCAGTTGCCGCCGACCCGGCTGCTGGCCGAACAGCTCGGGGTGTCGCGCAAGACCGTGGCCGAGGCCTATTCGCGCCTGACCTATGACAACCTGCTCAGCGGCCAGGTCGGGCGCGGCACCTTCGTCACTCCGCAACCGCCCGCGCCAGCGGCCTCTGCGCCCGACACCCCGCTGGCCGGCGCCGACACGCTGGCGCGCTGGCGGGCCCGTGGCATCCCCATGGGACGTCCGACCCTGGCACAGCCATCGCGCTACGACTTCGTCGGAGGCGCCTCAAGCAAGGCGCACTTTCCTTTCGACGCGTGGCGCCAGTGTTCACAATACGCCCTGCGCCAATGCCAGCGCACCGACACCCGCTACAGCAATGCCCAGGGCCTGCACGAATTGCGCGAAGCCATTGCCCGGCATATCGCCTTCGCCCGGGGCGTGCGCTGCACGGCGGCGGACGTGCAGGTGTGCAATGGCGCCCAGCAGGCGCTGGACCTGATCGCCCGGGTGCTGATCGAGCCGGGCTGCAGCGTCGCCATGGAAGACCCCGGCTATCCGCCGGCCAAGTACCTGTTCGAGGCACTCGGCGCGCGGGTCCGGCACGTGCCGGTGGACCGCGAAGGCATTCGCGTGGACCTGATCGAGGACGGCGTGCGCTTGATCTACGTGACCCCGTCGCACCAGTTTCCCCTGGGCATGCCCATGAGCCTGGAACGCCGCCATGCCTTGCTGGCCCGCGCCGCAGCGCTGGGCGCGCTGATCATCGAGGACGACTACGACAGCGAGTTCCGCTATGCCGCGCGGCCCACCGATGCCCTGCAAAGCCTCGACCGAAACGGCCTGGTCGCCTACGTGGGCACCTTCTCCAAGACCGTGCTGCCGGAATTGCGCCTGGGCTATGCGATCCTGCCGCCGGCGTTGCAGGAACCGGTGTGCATCGCCAAGCGCTTGAGCGACTGGCATACCTCGACCTTGAGCCAATGGACCCTGGCGCGCTTCATCGACGAGGGGCACCTGGTCAGGCATGTGCGTCGCAGCCACGCGCTGTATGCCGCGCGGCGCGAACGGATCCTGCAACGGCTGGAGGCGGACCTGGGCCAATGGTTCGAGGCGATACCCACCAGTGCCGGGTATCACCTGAGTGCACTGGCCAAGGGCGAACTGGACGTGGAAGAGGTCATCGCGCAGGCGCGCGAGAAGGAGGTGGGTCTGTACTCGCTAAGACCCTTCCATACCGAGGCGGCGCCGAAACCCGGCTTGCTGCTGGGATTCGGCGCCATCGAACTGCTGGATATCGACCCGGCGCTGGACCGCCTGCGCGAGACCTTGCACGCCCTCAGTTGACCAGGCTGGCCGGTTGCGGCCGGTCCGCCATCGCTGGCGCATAGCCCTTGGGCGCGAAGCGTCCGGTCACCAGCAGCATCAGGACCACGGTGGCCGACAGCAAGGTCCAGGACGCCTGGAAATCGCCGCTGATATCCCGCAGCCAGCCGGTCAGGTACGGCACCAGCCCGGTGATGATGAAGCCGATGCCCTGCACGAAGGCCGCGAGCCCGCCGGCCTGGCGCGGGTCCTTGAGGTGTTCGAGGGTCAGGGTAAGGCTCAGGCTGAAACAGGCGCCCAGGCCGAAACCGATCAGGCTGACCCACAGTCCCGGCGACAAGGCCGGATCCAGCAACAAACCGGCAAAACCGATCAACTGCGAGGTCAGCGCCAGCCACAACCCGGGACGTCGGTCGACCATTGTGCGCAACAACAGCGGCAGCCCCAGGGCACCGAGCACCTGGCAGACAGTCATCACCCCCACCAGTTCGCCACCGCCACGGGCGCTGCCACCGACCTGCTGGTAGTAGGCCGGCAGCCAGGCCACCATGCTGGTATAGCCGCCATTGATCAGGCCGAAATACACCGCCAGCAGCCATGCCCGGCGATTGCCGAAGAAATGCCCGCCACCATTGCCGCCACGACCGGCGGCGGCCTCCAGCCTCGGCCCGACCAGCCCGAGCAGAAGCAGTGCAAACAGCACCGGCAACAACCACACGCCCAGCCCGGCCTGCCAGTGGCCGAAGTGCTCGGCTACCCGCGGTCCGAGTACCGCCGCCACCCCGCCGCCACTCATCAGTGCCGCCGAGTACACCCCCATGGCCAAGGCAAGGCGCCGGGAAAACCAGCGGTTGACCAGCCCTGGCATCAACGCCTGGACAAAAGCCACGCCAAGCCCGGCGAGCACCGCGCTGGCGATCAACGCCGTGCCGCTGTCCAGCAACAAGCGCCACAGGCAGGCCAGGCCGATGGCGCCGAGGCCCAGCAACAAACCACCCTGCTCGCTCAACCAACGCCGCAGCCACGGCTGCAACAGCGGCACCAGTCCCATGCACAGCACCGGCAGCGTGGTCAGCAACGCCGCCTGTTGATAGCCGATGCCGGTCCCGGCGCGGATATCTTCCAGCAGCGGCCCGATACTGGTCAGGATCGGCCGCAGGTTGAGCGTCACCGCGATCACCAGGGCCATCAACGCGATCCCGCGCCCACGCGAACGTGCCGCGATCATGTCGGACGCACTTGCTGCCATTGGCCGTAAAGCCCCTCCTCACCCGCCGGTTTCAGCGGACGCAGCGCTAACGATTGCTGCTGCGGCGGCCGGCTCATCTGCTCGTACACCGCGGCGGTGGACAGCCCATAGGGTTCGCCCTCGGCGTTGTCGTAGGCGAACCATGCCCGCTCGATGCCGCACAGGTGCATGGCGGCCAGGCACATCGGGCACGGATGACCGCTGGCGTAGATCTCGCAGCCATCCAGGCGTGCACGCCCCAGCACCTGGCTGGCCTGGCGGATCGCCTGCAACTCGGCATGGGCCGTGGGATCGTTGCTGCTGTGGATCTGGTTGACCGCCCGGGCGATCACCTTCCCCTGGTGCACCAGTACCGCACCGAAAGGCCGGCCACCGGCGCGGATATTGTCCCGGGCCAGGGCCAGGGCCTCGCCCATGAATGCTTCGTTGGCCATGCCGATTCCTCGCTGACGAATGAGGGGCGATTATCCCGGGCGCCGGGTGTAGCATGAAATTAATTGATTTCATGCATACCAGTGGATTTACGCATGCTTGACCCTCTACTGCTTCGCGCCTTCGTTACCGTGGTCGAAACCGGCAACTTCACCCGGGCCGGCGAGCGGTTGCACCTGACCCAGTCCACCGTCAGCCAGCAGATCATCCGCCTGGAGCAAAGCCTCGGTGCCCGCCTGCTGGACCGCAGCCAGCGGCAGGTCTGGCCTACCGAGGCCGGCGAACGGCTGCTGGGCTATGCCCGACGCATCCTGCGCCTGGAAGAGGAAGCGCGGCAGGCGCTCGCGCCGGTGAAGACGGAAACCGCCCTGCGCCTGGGCGCACCCGAGGACCTGGCCGGGGAACTGCTGACCGAGGCCCTGCGCGGATTTATCGGCGAGCGCCCGCACCTGCGCCTGGAAGTGGAAAGCGGCTTGAGCAACCCGTTGCTGCACCTGTATCGCAATGGCGAGCTGGACATCCTGCTGGTCAAGCAATGGGGCGCGGACCGCGATGCCCATGCGCGCTGGCCGGAGCCGTTGTCGTGGGTGTGCAGCGCCCGCGGGATGGTGGCGGATGATCCGTTGCCGCTGGTGGTGTTTCCGGTTGGCGCGCTGTATCGGCAGGAGATGATCCACGCCCTGGAAAGCAGCGGGCGGCCATGGCGGATCAGTTATTCAAGCACCAGCCTGGCCGGGCTGGGGGCCGCGGTAAGCGCCGGGCTGGGGGTCAGCCTGGTGCCCAGCCGGTGTGTGCTGGACGGGCATCGGGTGCTGGGGATTGACGATGGTTTTCCTCCGGTCGAGGGGCTGGAACTGGCCCTGTATGCCAGGGCCGGGCTGGATGAGGATGGGCTGGCGTTGCGGGACTTGCTGGAAACGCTATGCACGACGCGATCAAGGGATGGATTTGGGACAGAACAGAACACTTTGACTTTGCGCTGACCTTGTCTCGTGGCCGCACCACCGCAATCGCTGGCAAGACCAGCTCCCACAAGGTTTTGAGCCAACCCTGGAATCAGGGTCTACCGCGGACACTGTGGGAGCTGGCTTGTCGGACCGCCGCACCGCAGCGATAGGGCCCTCAAGGTCCTATTGGCCTCCTGGTAAATCCCGGAATTGGCTATTCGGCCAGAGGCCATTGCCGCTTAAGGTGTGCGCCATCCTCTAGCACAATGGAGCCACCGAAATGACCACCCGAATCGAATGGGCCAAGCACGCCCCGGACGCCTACAAGGCCATGCTCGGCCTGGAACAGGCGGTGCTGAAATCCGGCCTGGAGCACTCGCTGCTGGAGCTGATCCGCCTGCGCACCTCGCAGATCAACGGCTGCGCCTATTGCGTGAATATGCATGCCAACGACGCACGCGAAGCCGGGGAGACCGAAGCGCGCCTGCAAACCCTCAGCGTCTGGGCCGATACCCACTTCTTCACGCCAAGGGAACAGGCAGCCCTGGCCTGGGCCGAGAGCCTTGCCCGCCTGCCAGAGAAACACGCCCCGCAGCATCAGTACGAAGCCCTGCTGGAGCACTTCAGCGAAAGCGAAGTGGTCAACCTGACCCTGGCCATCGCCACCATCAATGCCTGGAACCGCTTCGGCGTGGGCTTTGCCATGGTTCCAGCCTGATCCGGGCTAAAGGCTGGAGAGACGCTGGCGATAGCTGCCGGGACTCTCCCCGGTCCATTTCTTGAACGCCCGGTGAAACGCGCTGGGCTCCTGGAAGCCGGTCTGCGCGGCGATCTCGGCGACGCTGAGGTCGCTGTCGCGCAGGCATTCGAAGGCCATGGCCCGGCGGACCTGGTCCTTGATCTGCTGGAACGAGCAGCCCTCGCGCTCCAGCTGGCGACGGAAGCTGCTCGGGCTCAGGCCCAGCTCGCCGGCCAGGGCCAGCAGGGTCGGCCACTGGTCGTACGCGGTGCCGCGCAAGTGCCGGTAGACCTGCGCCGCCACCCCGCCCTGGTTGCGCCAACGCACCACCAGCCCTTGCGGCGCCGTGCGCAGGAAGGTTTTCAACGCCCCGAGATCCTGCACCACCGGCAACTTCAGATAGTCGGCAGCGAACTCCACCTCGGTACGCCCGGCCCCCAGGTGCAGGTTCGGCCCCCACAACAGCGCATCGCCTTCAAGCCGCATCCGCGCGTCGGCCAGCTCGGTGCGGTCGATAGCGATGCGCCGCCCGCCCAGCCAGCACAGCAGGCTGATCACCAGCACCAGGAAGGTTTCTTCGGCGTAGACCCGACGTTGCGGGTCGTCGATGCATGAGTGCAGGCTGATCACCGCACGCTGCCCGCGCAGGCTGAGGGTGCCGCGGGTGTCGCGCAGGAACAGGGCGAAATTGCCCAGGCATTGGCGCAGTGCCTTTTCCAAGTTGGGTTCCTGGATCAGCCCACGGCAGATCAGGGCGAAGCTGCCCAAGGGCATGCCATGGCTGTCGAGGCCGAAGAATTCGTCATCGAGGGTTTCGATCAGGATCAGCCATAACCGGGCGAACGCCGTTGCCGGCACCCGCGCGCTGCTATCCTCCAGCAACGCTGGCTCGATGCCGGCCTGGCGCAACAGCGCCGCGGCCCGCGCCGGCTGTTCGCGCAGGGCGTAAAGCATGATGTGGACGAAGTACACCGCGACCGAGTCGTTTTCCCGCATGAACAGTTCCGCGTTGGCCCGCCCTGCATTGCAAAAAATGACAGGCAGGCTGGACAGTTAAGGCATAGGCCCGGCCCCGTCCCTTGCCTAGACTCGCTGGCAAACCGGGCGTGACCGGGCGCCATTGTCGCAGAGCGGCTGGTGCCTGGCGACGCTTTCGCTATCTGGAGTGGATCATGAACAGCAACGATATCTATGTAGTCAGCGCGGTGCGCTCGGCCATCGGCACCTTCGGCGGCTCGCTCAAGGACCTGCCGCTGGCCGACCTCGCCACCCAGGTCACCCGCGCCGCCCTCGAACGCTCCGGCGTTGCACCCGAGCAGATCGGCCATGTGGTGATGGGCAACGTGATCCCCACCGAGGCCCGCGACGCCTACCTGGGCCGGGTGGCCGCAATGAACGCCGGCATCCCCAAGGAAACCCCGGCCTTCAACGTCAACCGCCTGTGCGGTTCCGGCCTGCAGGCCATCGTCTCCGCTGCGCAGACCCTGCAACTGGGTGAGGCCGAAGCCGTGCTGGCCGCCGGTGCCGAGGCCATGAGCCGCGGGCCCTACCTGCTGACCCAGGCCCGCTGGGGCGCACGCATGGGCGACATGAAGAGCATCGACTACATGCTCGGCATCCTGCATGACCCGTTCGAAGGCTTCCACATGGGCATCACCGCCGAGAACGTCGCGGCCAGGCACGGCATCAGCCGCGAGATGCAGGACGAAGTGGCGATCACCAGCCAGCAGCGTGCCGCCCGCGCCATCGCCGAAGGCCGTTTCGACAGCCAGATCGTCGCCATCGAAGTGCCTGGCCGCAAAGGTCCGGTGCAGTTCAAGGTCGACGAGCACGTGCGTGGTGAGGTCAGCGCCGAGCAACTGGCCGGCATGAAAACCGCCTTCAAGAAAGACGGCAGCGTCACCGCCGGCAACGCCAGCGGCTTGAACGACGGTGCCGCGGCGCTGGTCCTGGCGACCGGAGCGATGGTCGAGCGCGAAGGCCTGAAGCCACTGGCGCGCCTGGTGGCCTACGCCCATGCCGGCGTCGAGCCGGAACTGATGGGCCTGGGCCCCGTACCCGCGACCCAGAAAGTGCTGGCCAAGGCCGGCATTACCGTCGCCGACCTGGACGTGATCGAGTCCAACGAAGCCTTCGCCGCCCAGGCCTGCGCCGTATCCAGGCTGCTTGGCTTCGACCCGGAGAAGGTCAACCCCAACGGCTCCGGCATCTCCCTGGGCCACCCGGTGGGCGCCACCGGCGCGATCATCGCCACCAAGGCCATCCATGAATTGCAACGCATCCAGGGTCGTTACGCCCTGGCGACCATGTGCATCGGCGGCGGCCAGGGTATCGCCGTCCTGTTCGAACGCGCTTGAGGACCCACCGCATGAACCTTCATAACATCGCCGTGATCGGCGCCGGGACCATGGGCAACGGCATCGCCCAGGTCTGCGCGGTGGCCGGTTACCAGGTCACCCTGATCGACGTGTCCGACGCCGCCCTCGAGCGTGGCGTGGCCACCCTGCGCAAGAACCTCGAGCGCCAGGTCAGCAAGCAGACCCTCGAAGCGGCCCAGGCCGAGGCGGCTATCGGGCGCATTCGCACCAGTACCGACTACGCGCAGCTCGGCGACGCGCAACTGGTGATCGAGGCCGCCACCGAAAACCTCGAACTGAAGCGGCGCATCCTCCAGCAGGTTGCCGCCAGCGTCAGCTACACCTGCGTGATCGCCACCAATACCTCGTCGCTGTCCATCACCCAACTGGCCGCTACCGTCAGCCAGCCCCAGCGCTTCATCGGCGTGCATTTCTTCAACCCGGTGCCGATGATGGCCCTGGTCGAGGTGATCCGCGGCCTGCAGACCGACGACGCCACCTACGCCGCGGCCATGGCCCTGACCGGCCAGGTCGGCAAGACCGCGATCACCGCTGGCAACCGTCCGGGCTTCGTGGTCAACCGCATCCTGGTACCGATGATCAACGAGGCGATCTTCGTGCTCCAGGAAGGCCTGGCCAGCGCCGAGGACATCGACACCGGCATGCGCCTGGGCTGCAACCAGCCGATCGGTCCGCTGGCCCTGGCCGACCTCATCGGCCTGGACACCCTGCTGGCGATCATCGAGGCCTTCCACGAGGGCTTCAACGACAGCAAGTACCGCCCCGCCCCGCTGCTCAAGGAGATGGTCGCGGCCGGCTACCTGGGCCGCAAGAGCGGCCGCGGCTTCCACGTCTACGGGTAAGCCGCCATGCCCAGGACCTGTGCCGATTATGAAGAACGCCGCGACAAGGCCCTCGAACTCTTCGCCCTCAAGGGCTTCGGCCAGGTCAGCATGCGCGAGCTGGCGGCGCACGTGGGCCTTACCGCCGGCTCGCTGTATCACCATTTCCCCAGCAAGCAGCACCTGTTGTTCGACCTGATCGAGGAGCTGTACGAAGAATTGCTGGCGACCCTGCATCCGTCAGGTCGGGGTCGGGATGCCACGGCGCGCCTGTCGGCAGTGATCCGTGCCCATTGGGAGCTGCATGCGGAACGCCCGTTGCAGTTTCGCCTGGCGGAACGGGACCTGTGCTGCCTGAGCGAAGAGCAGCAGGCGCAGATCGCCGGGATGCGCCAGGACTACGAGCAGCGCTTGCTGGCGTTGATCGCACCGACCTCGCGCCTCAGCGGGCCGGCGCTGCAAGCATCGGCGCAGGTAGTGGCAAGCCTGCTCAATAGCCTGCCGGGGTGGCTGCAGAACTCTGCCGCGCCTGAAGCGCAACGCCTGGCCTTGATGGAAAGCATGTTGCGTGGAGCGATCGAGCGCGGCTTGCCGGCTGGGATCAGTTCTGCGGCCTAGGCTCTGTACAACACTATCGGATCAGGTCCACCCGATCGGCCAACCCCATGACCCGCTGCAGGTCGCCGTCCCTGACCGCGACCCGCAAGCGCCCCAGCGCCCTGCCCTGGATCCGCTCCACACCCCCTTGCAACAAGCGCAGCCCTGGCAGTGCCTCGCTTAACGCCCCCAGGTCCGGCTCCAGGCCGTGTTCGCCGGTGTAATGCAGCTCCAGCACCCGCTCCCCGGCGGCCTCGACCTCTTCCTGATGTGCCGACGGCGCCAGCAACAGGCGGCTGACTTCGTGCCGGGGATCGCCGAACACCCGCCAGACCTCGCCCTGCTCTACCACCCGCCCGCGCTCGAGCACCGCTACACGGTGACAGAGGTCGCGGATCACCTCCATTTCATGGGTGATCAGGACGATGGTCAGGCCCAGGCGGCGATTGATATCGCGCAGCAACTGCAGAATTGCCTGGGTACTTTCCGGGTCGAGGGCCGAGGTGGCTTCGTCGCAGAGCAGGATCTGTGGTTCAAGCACCAGCGCCCGGGCGATGCCGACGCGTTGTTTCTGCCCGCCGGACAGTTGCGCGGGCCAGGCATC